>NZ_JBPGXM010000025.1:0-35850 GCF_056755495.1 Leifsonia sp. KNZ12-8B | reverse complement strand
GGGGGGGGGGGGGGGGGGGGGGGGGGGGGGGGCGTGTGGGGGGCGCGGGGCGGCGCCCCGGGCGGCGCCCCCGGAGACCAGGAGCGCGGCGACGGCGCCCGTCGCGACGACCGAGCGCGAGCGCGCCTTCGGGCGCAGCCGGCCGTAGCCGCGCTCGACGAAGCGGTAGCTCGCGGCCGCGAGCGCGAACGCCAGCGCCACCAGTGCGACCCGGGTCGAGGTGGAGGCGCCCAGCGCGATCCCGCCGAGCACCAGCACCGGCCAGTGCCACAGGTAGAGCGAGTAGGAGATGTCGCCGATGTAGCGCGCGACCGGGTTGCCGAGGAGAAGGGGAAGCGGGGCCGGCCCTCCCGTCCCCGATGCGATCACCAGCACGGCGCCCAGCGTCGGCACCAGCGCGGCCCAGCCCGGGAACGGCGTGGCGTCGGTGTAGCGCAGGGCAGACGCGAGGATGAGGGCCCCTCCGGCGACGAGGAGGACGATGCGCAGCCAGCCCGGCGCCGACCCGAGATCGAGCCGCCCACGGGAGCGGTTCACGAGCCCGGTGGTGCCGGCGGTGGTGTCGGCGGGGCGCGTGACCCAGGCCAGGACGCCTCCGATCGCGAGCTCCCAGGCCCGCGTCCCCAGCGAGTAGTAGGCGAACGGCGAGCCGGTCGAGGTGAGCACGACGCTCGCCGCCAGGGATCCGGCGGTCACGATCAGCAGCAGCGCCGGGATGCCTCCGCGTCGCCACAGCGCAGCCGCCGCGAGCAGCAGGAGCGGCCAGAGCAGGTAGTACTGCTCCTCGACCGAGAGCGACCAGAAGTGGAGGAACGGGCTGGGCGTCGTCGTCGAGAAGTACCCGTCGGGGTCGAACGCGAAGTTGACGTTGGCCAGCGAGACCGTCGCCCAGGCCGCATCCCGCAGCACCTGGATGAACCGCAGCGGTCCGTAGAGCACCGCCGACATGAGCAGCGTCGCGACCGTCACGACGAGCGCGGCCGGGAGCAGCCGGCGCATGCGCCTGGCGTAGAACGCGCCCAGCGCGATCCGCCCGGTTGCGCTGCGCTCGCGCAGCAGCAGGCCGGTGATGAGGAAGCCCGAGATGACGAAGAAGACGTCGACGCCGACGAAGCCGCCCCGCAGGACGCCGGGGAACGCGTGGTAGGCGACGACAAGGAGCACGGCGACCGCGCGGAGGCCCTGGATGTCGCCCCTGCGCCGGCGACCGATATCGGAAGACATAGAAAACCCAGATTATCCGACGGGCCGGGCCGCCCGGGATGCGGAGGAGCCCCCGGCGGCGGCCGGGGGCTCCTCGTATGCGGTTCGTGGTGGTGGGCGATACCAGACTCGAACTGATGACCTCTTCCGTGTGAAGGAAGCGCGCTACCAACTGCGCCAATCGCCCGCTTGCGAGATTCGATACTAGCCGACGCCGAGGGCCGAATGCACATCGGCGGTCCGGCCCGGCGTGGCGCGGGTGGGCGTCCAGCGGGCGTTCAGCCGCGACACACCCGGATGTCACGTCCGGTTTTGTCTTCGGCGCGGGGATCGGCTAAAGTCATTCAAGTGCCGCGGGAGACCGCGGAACGGAATGCGGATGTAGCGCAGTTGGTAGCGCATCACCTTGCCAAGGTGAGGGTCGCGAGTTCGAGTCTCGTCATCCGCTCGAGTCGGCCCGGTCGGAGACGAACCGGGCCTCTCGAATACGGTACGGTTCAGTCCGTGTTGTGGCTTCGGTGGATTGGCCGAGAGGCGAGGCAGCGGCCTGCAAAGCCGTATACACGGGTTCGAATCCCGTATCCACCTCGATCCTGAGCAGTCAGGCTCGGGCGATTGGCGCAGCGGTAGCGCGCTTCCCTGACACGGAAGAGGTCACTGGTTCGATCCCAGTATCGCCCACCGAGAGAAACCCCCGACGATTCGGGGGTTTCGTCGTTTTCGGCGAACCATCGCCGTTCTCCGGGTGGTTCAGCTGCCGGTTGCGGTTGGGAGCAGTTGATCGGCGAGCGTTCGGGCGGTGGTCGCCAGCGTGGCGGCGTCCAGTCCCGTCCGGGTCATGAAGAGAATGCCCTGTTGCGCGGCCAGGATGGCTCGCGCGAGGACCACCGGATCGGTTGTCGCTGGTACGTCACCCTCGCGTTGGGCGCGGGCAACGCACTCGGCGATGAGGCTGGTCGACGTCTCGTAGGTGCGGTGCGCATGGGCGAGGACGTCCGGGTCGGCTTTACCGAGCTCGCTCGTACTGTTCGCCATCAAGCAGCCACGCGGGGTGTCGGAGCCCGCCGGGGTTCTCAGCGGGGCTTCGAGAAATGTGCGCAATGCGTCCGCGGCCCGCGGGGTCTCCGCGAGGGTCCTTCGTAACGCGCCGTTGAGGTCGTCGGTATAGCTGTGCAGCGCCTGGAGGAACAGCTCACGCTTGTCGCCGAACGCCGCGTACAGGCTGCCTTTGCCCAGCCCGCTGACCCGCATCAGGTCCTCCATCGAGGTGGCGGCGTATCCGGCGTCCCAGAACTGGTCCCGGACGGCGCCCAGCACTTGCTTCTCGTCGAACGATCGCGGACGTGCCATACGAGCCAGTCTACGATTTCTTGACCACGCGGTCCACTATCCGTATTGTGGACCGAACCGTCAAGAACTCGCTATGAAGTCCGGTGTCGGAGACACCGGGAAGGGAAGCTCATGGGAAAGCTGGACAAGAAGGTCGCGGTCGTCACAGGCGGATCGCGGGGAGTCGGGGCAGCGACAGCATTGGCCCTGGCCGAGGAAGGAGCCGATGTGGCGATCAGCTACTCCTCCTCAGCATCCCAAGCCGCAGCTGTTGTTGCCGCACTGGAGAACAAGGGAGTGCGCGCGGCGGCCTTCCGGGCCGACCAGGCCGATGAGGCTCAGGCTGCAGGCCTGATCCGCAGCGTGGTCGCACAGCTCGGGAAGATCGACATCCTGGTCAACAACGCGGCTGTCACGGTACCCGCCCGCGTCGATGACGAGCACGCTGACGAGGCGGCCCTCGACCGCCAGCTCGCGATCAACTACACCAGCGTGGTAGCTACGATCCAGGCGGCCCTCCCGCTGCTGCCGGACGGCGGGCGCATCATCAGCATCAGTTCGGCGGCGGCCATGCGGGCAGGCTTCACCGGGATGGCGCACTATGCCGGATCGAAGTCGGCCCTGGAGGGCTACAGCCGGGGAGCGGCTCGCGATCTGGCCCGTCGCGGCATCACCGTCAACGTCATCGAGCCCGGGTTCATCGACACCGAGATGAATCCCGCCGACAGTCCGGCCGCAGCCCTCTTCCTTCCTACAACAGCAATGGGCCGCTACGGCAGGCCGGAGGAGATCGCCGCCGGCGTCGTCTTCCTTGCCAGCCCGCAAGCCTCCTACGTCACCGGCTCGGTACTGAGGATCGACGGCGGATACGGCGCATAGCCGAGATCCCGGCCAGCGACCGGTTCGCAGCGCACTGGCACGACGACGGGCAGGTGTCCTGGCTCGAGAGTGCCGGCATTGCGCTGGTCCGCGGACACGGCCGTCTCGTCAAAGAGCGCACGGTCGCAGTGACCGGGCCGGACGGTGGCATCACGGTGCTCGAAGCGCGCCACGCGGTCGTCATCGCGACGGGCACCAGCGCGGCGATCCCGCCGATTCCGGGGCTCGCAGAGGCGGAGCCCTGGACCAACCGGGAGGCGGTGGCGGCCGAGCGCATCCCCGAGCGGCTCGCGATCATCGGCGGCGGTGTCGTCGGCGCTGAGATGGCGACGGCATGCAGTGCCTTCGGCACGGCCGTGACGCTCATCGCACGCGACGGGCTGCTGCCGCGAGTCGAGCCGTTCGCCGCCGAACGCGTCGTGACCGCGCTCACCGCCGAGGGCGTCGACCTCCTGATCGGCGCCGAGCCGACCGAGGTGGCGCGCGATGACGACCGCTCTGTGCGGATCGCTCTCGCCGACGGCAGGACCGTGCGCGCGGACGAGGTGCTGGTCGCCACGGGCCGTCGGCCGAACACCGGCGACATCGGCCTGGAGACCGTGGGAATCGTGCCGGGCGGTTGGCTCACGGTCGACGAGACCCTCCGTGTGGTGGACGACGCCGGCGTCCCGCTCGGGGGCGGCTGGCTCTACGCGACGGGCGATGTCAACGGCCGCGCCTTGCTGACACACCAGGGCAAGTACCAGGCGCGTGCAGCGGGTGATATGACCGCCGCCCGCGCCCTCGGCGGTGAGGTCGACGAAGGTCCACTCTCGACCTCTACTTCGACAGCTACGAGGACGCGTCCGCCGCCGTCGCCACCCCGGTCGCCGGTGAGTTCTTCCAGCGGCTGGTGGGGACCGGGACCCCGTTCACCGGGTTGTTCTCGGAGATCGCACAGGACTGAACCCAGCCGCAAACGACGAGGCCGGGCCCGCTCCAACAAGGGAGCGGGCCCGGCCTTTTCGCTTGCCCGGCTTCAGGCGCGCGGCCGCACCCGGACAGTGACGATCTCGAAGGGGCGCAGTGTGAGCTCGACCGGTTCGTCGCCGGTCCAATAGCCCTCTCCCGTCTTCCGCTCCAGCACATCCGTCCGCCAGGCGTCGATGAAGGGCGCTCCGAACGTCACCGCGGCGTCCGTGCGTGCGCCCTGCGACTCGAAGATGCGGACGATCAGGTCGCCGGATCGGTCCTCGGCGAGCTTCACCGACTCCACGAGAACTGAGGGAGCCGAGACCGCCACGATCGGCTCGATCGCTTCGCCGGCAGCGCGGTGCACGGCTCGGGGAGGAAGGTTGAGCGCGTAGCCGGCACGGGCGGCGTCGAGCGGAGTGATGGCGAACCCGAGGGTGCTGCGGAACACGTGGACGCCCTGATCGGCTGCTGGATCAGGGAAGGTCGGGGCCCGCAGCAGCGACTGGCGAACCAGCGTGGTCGTCGACCCGTCGGCGCGGACCGTGCGCGTGACGTCGTGGCCGTACGTGGATGCATTGGCCACAACGGCTCCGAAACCGGGCTCGGCGACGTGCACCCAGCGGTGCGCGACAGTCTCGTAACGCGCCGTATCCCACGACGTGTTGGCGAAGGTCGGCCGGCTCACGTGCCCGAATTGGATCTCGGACGCGTAGGAGTCAGCCCGGAGGTCCAGCGGGAATGCGAGCTTCAGAAGCTTCTCCTGCTCGTGCCAGTCCACCTCCGTCTCCACCTGCAGGTCCGTCGTCGCGGCACCGAGTCGATACCTCTGGATGATGACGGAACGACCGAACGAGTGGCGCACCACGAGCGCGTCCTCCTCGATGGTGACGCTGTCGGGGGAGCGGAGTTCGGTGACGGTGTTCGCGTATGAGCGGTCGATGTCCCACGCCTCGAAGAGGTTCGGACGGTCGCGGAAGACCTGAAGCAGGGCACCGGTGTCGCCGGCCGGGATGAGATCCCGGCCCGAGACCAGGTCCTGCAGCGACACCAGCAGACCGACGGTGTCGAACCGGGCGCGCACGCGCCCATTCGCCAGTTCGAAGCCCCCATCCGTGCGGACCGGCGATGGATGCTCGTCTCCGGCTGCGTCCGCCGCGACAGTGCTCAGCGGCGCGACGCCCTCCAGCGGGACCGGCGCGGCGTTGAAGCGGACCGTCGCCTCGCCGACTCCGGCGAGAGCGCGCTGGGCCACCGCGATGAGCGACTCGAGCTCCCGCTCGATACGCCGGTAGTGCGCCTCCGCCTCCTGGTGCACCCATGCGATCGCCGAACCGGGCAAGATGTCGTGGAACTGATGCAGCAGGACCGTTCGCCAGATCGCCTCCAGCTCGTCGTACGGGTAGTCCACGAGGCCGCGCATCGCGGCGGCCGCGCTCCACAGCTCCGCCTCGCGCAGCAGGTGCTCGCTCCGGCGGTTGCCTCGCTTGGTCTCCGCCTGTGAGGTGTATGTGCCCCGGTGGGTTTCGAGGTAGAGCTCTCCCGTCCAGACGGCGGGGTCTCGGAGCTCCGCCTTCGCGCGCTCGAAGAACTGCGCCGGAGAGCCGAGGGCCACACGCGGTGACCCTTCCAGATCACGGGTGCGGTGAGCGGCGCCCAGCATCTCGCGGGTGGGGCCTCCGCCGCCGTCCGACCAGCCGAACAGTGTCGCCGACACGTCAGAGGTGCCCTTCTCGGAGAACTGCCGCTGAGCCTTGGCGAGATCGGCGCCGCTGAGGTCCGAGCCGTAGGTGTCGTTCGGTGGGAAGTGGGTGAAGATGCGGCTGCCGTCGAGCCCCTCCCAGAGGAAGGTGTGGTGCGGGAGGGTGTTCGTGTCGTTCCACGACATCTTCTGGGTGAGGAAGCTGTCCGTGCCCGCCGACAGGGCGATCTGCGGGAACGCAGGCGTGAATCCGAACGTGTCCGGCAGCCACGCTTCCCGAGCGATCGCCCCGAACTCCTCCAGGAAGAAGTGCTGGCCGTGCAGGAACTGCCGGACGAGTGCCTCGCCACCCGGCATGTTGAGGTCGCTCTCGACCCACATGCCGCCGACAGGGACGAAGCTGCCCTCCGCCACCCGGACCCGGATGCGCTCGAACAGCTCGGGATAGTGCTCCTTGACCCACGCGAACTGCTGAGCGCTGGAGGCGGCGAACACGAACTGCGGGTCCTCGTCCATGAGGTCCAGGACGTTGGAGAAGGTGCGCGCGGCCTTGCGCACGGTCTCGCGGGTGGGCCAGAGCCACGCCGAATCGAGATGAGCGTGCCCGATGGCGACGATCGAGTGAGCGGATGCGAAGGCCGGTGCGCTGAGGACCCCGGCAAGCTCGCCGCGGGCGGCGCGAGCCGAACCTGCGACGTCCTCCGGGTCGATGATGTCGCACATCCGGTCCAGGGCATGGATGATCTCCGCCCGGCGGGGGAGGGCCGGGTCGAGCTGGCGGGCGAGCCCCGCGAGCACCGATGCGTCGGACAGCAGCTCGCTGACGTCCCGGTCGCGCTGGACCAGCGCGGCGTTCTGAAGCGTGTAGATCGGGTCCGAACCGGCCGTGGCCTTGTCACCCAGGTGCGACACGGGCGGCCGCGGCGCGGGCATGAAAGGGCCAGGCAGCCCTGCGCCGCCGTCTGACGTGATGCGGGGGGAAACGAAGAAGTGCGCCAGCATGTTCGGGTTGGACGCAGCCTCCACATAGAGATCGATCACGCGCTCGTGCGGGTCGAGGTCGACGGTGTTGTTGAAGGGCTCGAGGCCTTTGATGATCGAGCCGTCGGGGCGGTAGAACATCCCCTCCGACTGGAAGGCCGGGACGAGGCCGGAGAAGCCGAGGTCGACGGTGACCTGGAGGGTCGTCCCCTCTGCATCGGCTCTCCACTCGGCGGGGACCTCACCGGTCAGATGGAACCAGGTGGTGCCCCAGGGCTTGCTCCACCTCTGCCCGACCTGGAACGGCTCGAACGCTTGCTGGATGGCCTCGGTGAAGGGCACGGGTTCGTCCGGGACCTCCCAGGCGGTGATGGTCAGGGGTGCGCTGCGGCGGTGCAGTGCTGGTGCTAGCTGGTCGCGGACGGTGTTCGCAACGCGATGCTCCACCCGGTCGAGATCGTCTGTCATGAGGGGCAGGGTAACAGAAAGTTCCGCGTGGAACATTTCACGGTTGGTACCGTGGGGCCATGCAGAGCAAGCAAGCAGAGCCGCACGACGCCGACGCGACGGCCGCCCCGGCGAAGGGGCCCGGTTCTCGCGGGCGCTACCCCAAGGGCGTCATGCGGCGCCAGCAAATCCTCGACCGCACCATCGAGGTCTTCGCTCAGCTCGGTCTCGAGGGCACGAGTCTGCGAGCGATCGGCGAGGCGATCGGTGTGAGTCACGCGGCGTTGCGACGCTATTTCGAGACCCGCGAGGAGCTCTTCCTCGAGATCCTGCGCGAGAAGGATCGACAGGCGCTCATCGATGCCCAGGAGAGCGGTCGTCCTTCCACCGACTTCGCCGGCCACCTCGACTCCTATGCGTCTGGTGCGCCGGGCCTCATGTCCCTGCGGCACAGCATGGTCGCCCGTGCTCTGGAACCCGGTAACGAGTACTCCCGAACGTTCTTCGTCGAGCGCTACCGCCGGCTGCGGGCTGAGGCTCTCGAAATACTCCGGCTGGCGCAGGGCGCAGGCCTGCTCCGGGACGACATCTCTCTCGACTCGGCATCCGCGCTGTTGATCGCGGCGATGGATGGCCTGTCCACGCAGTGGCTTCTTGACCCAGAGGTCGACCTGCACGCGGGCATGGTGCTCTACCAGCAGCTGCTGAAGCCGGTCGGTGATCCGGGGAATTAAAAAGTTCCAACTGGGGCTTTTGGTGTTATCTTGATCTCTGCCGCGGGCGACCGCCCCGGAACCGCTTGCAGAGAGAAGTCAACGTGGACGAGCCCAAGCCCCTCACTGTCCCCACCACATCCGGCCCGGACGTCTTCCCGTCGGACCAGATCGTGCCATCGACGCCCGGTCCGGCGCGCCCCTCCCGCTACCCCATGGTCGCCATCCCGCTGGCGATCCTCGGCTTCTCGATCGCCCTGGTCCCGCCGCTCGTCATCACGATCGCGCTCCGGCTCCGCGAACTGGATCTCGCCAACTCGGCCGCCGACCTCGGAATCGTCCTCGGGATCGGGGCGCTCTTCTCCCTGATCGCCAACCCGCTCGCGGGTCGCATCTCCGACAGGACGACCAGCCGGTTCGGGATGCGCAGACCCTGGATCGTCGTCGGCGGCCTGGTCGGATACGCGGGGATCGTCGTCATCGCGGTCGCCCCGAACGTCGCACTGGTGCTGGTCGGATGGATCATCGCTCAGATCGGCCTCAACTTCGCGCTCGCGGCCCTGGTCGCCATGCTTCCCGACCAGATCAGCCCCGAACGGCGGGGTCGCACCGCTTCGTTCATCAGCTTGGCCCAGAACGTGGGCGGCGTGGCCGCAACCTTCCTGGTCCAGCTCTTCCCCGTCGGCCTGGTGCAAAGCCTTGTTCCGAGCCTGATCGGTGTCGCGCTCATGATCGGCATGGTGCTGCCCGTGAAGGACCGCATCGCCGTGCGCGGCCCGAAGGATCCCTTCAACGCGCGGGAGTTCTTCGGCGCCTTCGTCTTCAACCCTCGCAAGCATCCCGACTTCGGCTGGGCATGGCTGACGCGCTTCTTCCTCACCACGACGCAATTCACGGCGACCAGCTACCTGGCCTACTTCCTGATCTCCCAGTTCGGCGTGTCCGACTCCGAGGCGCCCACCCTCGTGTTCCAGGCGATCCTCGCCAACGCCGTCGGCATCCTCCTGATCACCCCGGTCCTCGGCTGGCTCTCCGACCGGGTCCGCCGGCGCAAGCCGTTCGTCATCCTCTCGTCGATCATCGCCGTCGTCGGTCTCACGATCATCGCGTTGGCCCCGTCCATCCCGGTCGTGCTCCTCGGCGAGCTCGTGCTCGGCGCCGGGCTCGGAGCCTTCTTCGCTGTGGAGCTGGCGCTCCTGACCGACGTGCTGCCCAGCCCCGACACCGCGGCGAAGGATCTCGGCGTCGCCAACCTCGCCCAGTCGCTCCCGCAGTCCCTCATCCCCGTCGCGGCCCCCGCTCTCATCGCAGCGTTCGGATATCCGGGCCTCTTCATCAGCGGCGCCATCTTCGGCATCCTCGGAGCGCTCAGCGTGACCCGGGTCAAGAAGGTGAGGTGAGCTGAGCGGCGCCCGTCCGGAAACGCCCTCCCTAACGGAGATAGTGCTTTACCTAATGTCATTAGGTATAGTGGCCGTATGACGATGACATCCGCATGCGGGAGGCCGTGACCCAGGCGGCCGCCGCGGTCGCCGACGAGGTGGGCTTCTCCGCCCTCACGGCGACTGCGGTGGCCAAGCGCCTCGGGATCCGCACCCCGAGCCTGTACTCCCACGTCCGCGACCTTGCCACGCTGCGCGACAGCGTGACCGAACTCGCGCTGGCCGAACTCGGTGACGAGATATCCTCCGCTGTGGCCGGGCGATCGGGCCTCGACGCCCTGGCCGCGTTCGCGGGCGCCCAGCGCGGGTATGCGCTCCGGCATCCTGGTCGGTGGCAGGCGATGCAGCGTCCACCTGAGCCGGGCCGCCCCAAGCCCGCCAGCGCGACTCGTCTGGTCGAACTGACTCACGCCGTGCTGCGCGGGTACGAGGTGCCCCGGTCCGAGCATGTGCACGCCATCCGGTTGCTCGGCAGCACCATCAATGGGTTCGTAGCACTGGAGCAGTCCGGCGCGCTCCACCACAGCCGACCGTCGGCCGCATCCTCCTGGGATCGCATCATCGAGTCTCTCGACCACATGCTGCGCAGCTGGCCCCCGAGCACCGAAGAGGCATTATGAACATCACCCCGATCACCTCCGCTCTCGTCCGCGGCGCCGCCGAACTGGAGCCGACCGGACGCGGCCTGCGTGTGCACCGGCTCCCTGCGGACGCGCGCACCCGCTTCCCGGATCCGCAGCTGCTGCTGATGGAGGCCCAGCCGTCCGGTGCGCGCATCGTCGTGACGACCAGCTCCCGGGATCTCGAGCTCGTCGTCCATGCCCACCGCCTGGCATATCGCGGGGCGGAGCGTGCACGCGGCGCGATCGACCTCGTCGTCGACGGAGAGCTGATCGCGACCGATCCGTTGACGGGGGGCGATGTCCTGGAAGTAGACCTCCAGACCGGGCGGTCGGAGCACCGACCGGGCGCCTCGCATGTCGCCCGGTTCGCGGATCTGCCGGCGGGCGACAAGGTGATCGAGCTCTGGCTGCCGCACAACGAGGGCATCGAGCTGATCGAGCTCCGCAGCGATCGGCCGGTCGCCTCCGCACCGTCGAGCACGGCCGTGTGGATGCACCACGGCAGCTCGATCAGCCACGGCTCGAACGCCACAAGCCCGGCCCGCATCTGGCCCGCGATCGCCGCCCGCCGCGCGGGAGTCGAGCTGCGCAACCTCGGACTGGGGGGAAGCGCACTGGTCGACCCGTTCCTCGCGCGCGTCATGCGTGACGCGCAGGCCGACGTCATCAGCGTCAAGCTCGGCATCAACGTCGTCAACCTCGACGCGATGCGCCGTCGCGCGTTCGTACCAGCCGTGCACGGGTTCCTCGACACCATCCGCGACGGCCATCCGGACACGCCGCTGCTCCTGATCTCGCCCATCTTCGCCGGGATCCACGAGCAGACCCCCGGCCCGGGCGCCGTCGATCCCACTACCCTGGGGACGGATCATGTCCGATTCGTCGCGACGGGTCAGCCGGGCGACACGGCACTCGGCCGACTTACTCTCGAGGTCGTGCGCGACGCCCTTCGCGAGGTCATGGCGCACCGCACGGACGACGCCAACCTGCACCACCTCGAAGGCACGGAGCTCTACGGAGGAGCGGACGCGTCGGCGCACCCGCTGCCCGACGGCCTGCATCCTGACACGGCCACCCACGAGATCATGGGGACCCGCTTCGCTGCTCGGGTGTTCAGCGCCGGTGGCGTATTCGCCCACGCAGCGCAACGCTGAGGCCCGTGCACGAACGCCGGCTGCGGGCGCGCCGGAATCCGCCATGGACGCCAGTGCCTTCCGGATCGAATCTTGGGCGTTCCACGCCGTGAGATCTCGGGCGGAGCCTCGGCGTTGCCGTTCGGGATCGCACCGACCGGGCTCGCGGGGCTGATGCAGACCGTGGGGGAGACCCGCCCGGGCCGGGGCCGCCGGAGCGGCGCGTGCCTGAACCGCATCGACTGATCTACACCGATCAGTGCAGATCGGCTAGAGTGTGCGGATGACCCAGGCTCCGATGGGCAGGCCCCGCACGTTCAATCTCGACGACGCACTGGATGCGGCGATGCGAGTCTTCTGGGAACACGGCTATGAGGGCGCAGGGCTGACGACGCTGACGGCGGCGATGGGCATCGGCCGGAAGAGCCTGTACGCCGCCTTCGGCAACAAAGAGGATCTCTTCCGCGCTGCGCTGCAGCGGTATTCGGACGGCCCCGGCTCCTACGTTGTGCAGGCGCTGCTTGCACCCACCGCCCGTGAAGTGGCGGAGTCCTTCTTGAACGGGGCGGCACGTTCGACAACGCTCCCTGGCAGCCCCGCCGGGTGCCTTGGAGTTCAGGCGGCGCTCGCCACGGGCGAGTCCGGGCGCACGGCGCGCGAATCCCTTATCGAATGGCGCTCGAACGGGCAATCGCTGCTGCGTACTCGATTCGAAAGATCGCTCCAAGAGGGTGACCTGCGCGTAGACGCGGACCCGGACCTTCTCGCCCGCTACGTCATGACGGTCGCGAACGGCCTCGCCGTGCAGGCGGCCGCCGGCGCGACTCGTGACGAGCTTCAACATGTCGTCGACATGGCGATGCGGGCTTGGCCGACAGCCTGAAATCGGCTGGGAGCGCCGCAGGTGGGCAGCGCTCGCGCGCAGCCCACCTGCTAGGCGCCTAGGCGCTCGCCTCCAGCTGCCGGCGAAGGTCGGACGCGTCGTGAAGATACGTCATCTCGACGAAGCGTCCCTCGTTCATCCGGTAGATCGCGTATTCGGCCACTTCAAAGCTGGCGCCGGTCGGTGGAACCCCCAGCCACTCCTTCGAAGGTGTGCCGCGATTGAGGGCGCGCACGCCGATCCGGTCCCCGTCGATGGAAAGCTCGGTCACTTCCCACTCGAGGTCCGGCACCGCGTCGATGCTGTAGCTCAAGCCTGCGATCACGTCGTTCGGCGTGGCCGGTTGGCCATTGACGACGACGTTCTCGGACACGAACTCATGCATCCGGTCGAGCTCGCGCGCGTTGATCGCGGCGACGTACTGAAGGTACCGCTCACGAAGTTGCTCATTGTTCATCAGGTGTTCCCTTCCATCGCCCGGGCGGGCGTGAGCTTCACACTACTGCACCGATCGGTGCATAAAGGTGATCTGCCGGGGCGAGGGCCGTGTCGGCCTCCCTTCGGCTCAACGCGGCCCTGGCGTCACCGATCGCTCAAGGTGCTGGCGAACATCAGCGTGCGTGGGTACGCGCGCGTCGCATCCTGGTCGACGTCCGATCGTCGCGATACGGCGGCGAAGCCGCCGCAGTGCGTCGTTCGTGCTGGGGCGCTAGCTGCTCCCCGACCAGGGGGCTGGCGTGAGCACCCAGAGCAGCTCGGCCCCCTGGTCGTCCAGGACCTCCCAGTTGTGCGGCTCACGTCCGCTGAATGTGATCGAGTCGCCCGGTCCCATCTCCCACAGCTCATGGTTGAGATGGAAGGCGATGTGTCCCGAGATGATGTGCAACGTCTCGACCTCGGAGTTGATCGTATAGAGCTCGGCGCCGCCATTGCCGTGATCGCCGGGCCGGATCGTCGAGCGGATGACCTGTAGCCGCCGCTCGGAGCGTGGTGTGAGCAGGTGCTCCTCGGTGTCGTTTCCCCCCAGGTTGATGAGCGGGGCATGGTCCGCGCCGACGAACTGGGACTCGGGCTCGTGGAAGAGGTCGCCGACCTGCACGTTGAGCACATCGCACAGTTGCACCAGCGTGCTGACGCTGGGGGAGGTCTGGTCCCGCTCCACCCGGGAGATGAATCCCTTGCTGAGACCGGTGGCCTGTGCGAGCTGATCGATGGTCATCTGGCGGGTGCGCCGGATGGCACGGAGCCGATACCCGACGGCGGTTCTTTCGTTGCGGGGAGCAACCGGCAGCGCGCGCATGGTGATCCTTTCCCGACATCTGTGATCAATTCTCCCGCATGTCGACCCTGTTGCTTATCGCACAACATTAGTTTCGTAACACTACCGTTACATATTCGACTTCCCCGCGTCGCATGGCTCCTCTAGGTTCACTTACACACAACTTTAGTTTTCAAACGGGGAGGCCCCAGGACGTGCTCGCAACAGATCCCACCGCGGTCATGCCAGACGCGAAGTTCCACCAGATCCTCGGCCCGGTAGCGGCGCCGGGCTTCCGCGAGGAGGGCCAGCTCGAAGCGGTCTGGGGACGCAAGTGGGGGGCCAAGAACGAGTTCGGGCGGCTGCGGTCGGTCCTGATGCGACGGCCATCGGCGGGCCTGGAGGAGATCCTGACCCTCGGCGAGTCCGCCTGGCGTCCTGACCTTGACTGCTACCTGGACCCGAACGGGAAATGGTACTGGTCCGGCCACGAGTTGCCCGACCTGGAGCTGCTGCACGAGCAGTTCGACGGCTTCGTCGATGTGCTCGAGCGCAACGGCGTGGATGTTGTCATGGCTCCCGACGCCGGCGCCCGGTTCACGAAGTCGGTGTTCACCCGCGACCCCCTTGTCACCGTGCCGGGCGGTGCGATCATCGGCCGGATGGCGCCCCTCATGCGCCGCGGGGAGGAGTTGTCGATCACCCAGGCGGTCGCGGCGCAGGGCATGCCGATCATCGGCACCATCACCGGGACCGGGCTGGTCGAGGGCGGCAGCTTCATGAAGGTGCGCGACGACCTCGCGTTCTTCGGCACCTCTGTACGCTGCAACGCGGAGGGGTACCGGCAGCTCGCCGGCATCCTCGCCGAGCAGGGCATCGAGCTTCGCCGGGTGTCGATGCCCGGGTACCAGATCCACATCGACTTGTGCTGTTCGATGCTCGACGACGATCTGGCCCTCGTGAACACACGCATCGCCCCGTATGACTTCCTGACCGAGCTGTGGGATCTCGGCATCGAGACCGTCGATGTGGAGCCGGGCGAGGACTGGGCCTGCAACCTGCTGTCCCTTGATCGCCGGACGGTCCTGTTCCCATCGCACCTCACGAGGACCGCCGAAAAGCTCAACAACCGGTACGGGGTGGAGATCGTCCCTGTCGACTACCGCGAGATCAACAAGAACGGGGGTGGACTGCATTGCTCAACGATGGAGCTGCAACGAGACTGGTGATCGGTCCGGCGCCGGCGAGGGACGCCCGATTTCTCGACGACTTCGCCGTGCTCTCGACGTTCGGCGCGCTGCCCTCCGGCGGGGTGGAGCGCCAGGCGGCCAGCGCAGCAGACGGCCAGCAGCGCGAGTGGCTGGCCGGCTGGCTGACCGAGCGGGGCTTCGCCGTCGTCGTGGACGGTGTCGGCAACCTCTACGGCCTGAAGACGTGGAACCCGGGCGCGCCCTACATCCTCACCGGTTCGCACCTCGACAGTCAGCCCAACGCCGGCCGCTTCGACGGCGCGTACGGCGTGCTCGCCTCCGCACACGCCGCCTGGCGCCTCGCGCAGCACGTGGACCGCGCTGGAGCCGAGAGTTTCCCGTACAACGTGGCGGTCGTCGACTGGTTCAACGAGGAGGGATCCCGTTTCGTCCCGAGCATGATGGGGAGCGCTGTCTTCACGGGCAAGCTCGACACCGGCACCGCGCTCTCCACCGTGGACCACGACGGCGTCAGCGTCAGGGAAGCCCTGGCCGGCATCGGCTTCCTGGGCGAGGACGCTCCACCGGAGACGGTCGGCTACGCGGAGATCCACGTCGAGCAGGGGCGCGGCCTCGAACGCGACGGGATCACCATCGGGCTCGTCGACTCCACGTGGGCGGCGCGGAAGTACGAGGTGGTGGTGCACGGCGAGCAGTCGCACACCGGCTCCACCGTCATGGCAGACCGCAAGGACGCCCTCGCGGGTGCCGCCGCCTTCATCGTGGCCGCTCGGGAGCTGGCCGAGCACCACCTCGAGCCCGCGCTGCACACCGCCGTCAGCCAGCTGCAGGTGGAGCCCAACTCGCCGGTCGTGGTGGCACGGCAGGTGACGATGAACTTCGACCTGCGCTGCGCCGACCTGGATGTCGTCTTGGACGCCGACGCCAGCGTCGCCGCGACGATCGCCGGAATCGAAGACCGGTACCGGGTGCGGATCGCGCGCCGTCTCACGCACGAGTGGGCCGCCCAGGAGTATCAGGCCGCCGGGGTCGAGCTGGCCCGCTCGGCAGCGGACGCGCTCGGACTGACCAGCGTCCGCACCCAGACGGTCGCCGGGCACGATTCCACGAACATGAAGGATGTCGTCCCCACCGTGATGCTCTTCATCCCCAGCGTGGACGGCATCGCCCACAACGTCGGTGAACTCACACGAGACGAGGACTGTCTCGACGGGGTCACCCTGCTCACCGAGGTCCTCGCGCGGCTCTGCTCCGGCGCAGTCGTGGACGGGGCCGGAAAGGACGGATCATGACCAGCTCCGAACTGAACGAGACCGTCACCGCGGGGGGAGGCGCCTCGGGCGGGCCCGCACTGGTGGGCCGGCCGCATCCCAGCCGCTGGCTCGGCGGCGCACTGAGCCTCGCGGTCATCGTCGCCATCGTGATCGCCTTCGCACGCGGCCAGATCGACTGGTCGGTGGTGGCGCGGTATGTGTTCTCACCGAACATCCTGCAGGGCCTCGTGAACACCATCCTGGTGTCTGTGATCGCCATGATCCTCGGACTGGTGCTGGGTCTGCTTGTCGCGCTGATGCGGCTGTCACGCAATCCCGTCACCAATAATGTGGCGAAGTTGTACGTCTGGGTCTTCCGAGGAACGCCGCTGTATCTTCAGCTGCTGATTTGGTTCAACCTCGCCCTGGTCTTCCCGACGCTGTGGATCCCCGGCCTCGGCACGGTCAGCACGACGGTCGTGATGACGACGTTCGTCGCCGCAGTACTCGGACTCGGGATCAACGAGGGCGCCTATCTCGCAGAAGTCATCCGCGGGGGCATCGTCTCCGTCGACCTCGGCCAGACCGAAGCCGCCCAGGCGATCGGCCTCAGCCGCAGGCAGATGATGTTCCGTATCATCCTGCCGCAGGCGATGCCAACGGTCATCCCGACGATCGGCAACGAAGCGATCGGCATGCTGAAGAACACCGCGCTCGCCGCTGCCATCTCCTACACGGAGTTGCTCACTTCGGCCCAGAAGATCTACTACATCAACGGCCGGGTCATGGAGCTGCTGTTCGTCGCGGCCATCTGGTACCTCGTCGCCACGACGATCACCAGCATCGGCCAGCACTGGCTCGAACGCCACTTCACCCGATCCCGTCGCCGGCGCACGCGCTAGCCGGCGGCACGACGCGTCATCCAGCCGAGAGAAGGAAGACAGCCATGCTCGAAATCAGAGGTCTGCGCAAGTCATACGGGGGCAATGAAGTGCTCAAGGGCATCGACCTGGACATCCAGCGGGGAGCGGTCACGTGCCTGATCGGTCCGTCCGGCTCAGGCAAGAGCACGCTGCTGCGCTGCATCAACCACCTGGAGACTCCCGACGGCGGCACCATCCGCTGGGACGGCGATTACATCGGCTACGAACCGCAGGGCCAGCGGCTGGTGGAGAAGTCCGAGAAGGGGCTCCAGGCCGATCGCCGGCGGATCGGAATGGTGTTCCAGCATTTCAATCTCTTCCAGAACATGACGGCCCTGGAGAACGTGTGCCTCGGCCTCCAGCTGGTGGAGAAGAAGTCGCGCACCGAGGCCGTGGCCATCGCGACGGAGGCACTCGCGGAGGTCGGCCTCGCCGACAAGGTCGCGCAGTATCCGCAGATGCTCTCCGGAGGTCAGCAGCAGCGGGTCGGAATCGCACGCGCGCTGGCGATGAAGCCGGACGTGCTGCTCTTCGACGAGCCCACCTCCGCGCTCGACCCCGAACTGGTCGGGGACGTGCTCGCGGTGATGACCAGGATCGCGGCCGAGGGAATGACGATGGTCGTCGTCACCCATGAGCTCGCCTTCGCCCGCGAGGTCGCGGACAGCATCGTCTTCATGGACGGCGGCGCCGTCGTGGAGCAGGGGTCGCCGGAGCAGGTCTTCGACAACACCCGATCCGAACGAACCAAGAGCTTCATCGCACGAGTCAGAAAGTAGGAGAACATGGGAAAGAAGACCCTCGCGACCGCGGTCGCACTCGTCGGCGTCGCCGGGATGCTCGCTCTGGCGGGCTGCAGCGGCGCCAGTGACGGCAGCGAGCCGTCGGCTTCGGCCGCGAAGTCCAAGGACTTCGGGAAGTTCAACGACCAGCTGCCGGAGAAGATCCGCAGCAAGGGCACGCTCGACCTCTTCATCCAGCAGCCCAACCCGCCGATGGAGTTCACCGAGGAAGGCAGCGACGAGCTCAAGGGGATCGACCCCGAGCTCGCCGCCGAGTTCGCCGACCTCTTCGGCGTGAAGATCGTCTGGCACCGCGTCACGGAGTTCTCGGAGCTCATTCCGTCGATCCAGACCGGGCGCGGCGATCTGGTCATCTCGGCGGCGCTGGACAAGAAGAGCCGGCAGGACGTCGTCAGCTTCGTCGATTACTTCAGCACCGGCTCCACGTGGGTCGTGGCGAAGGATGGCAAGATCGCCAAGGTGTCGGACCTCTGCGGGAAGGCCGTCTCGACCGGAAGCGGGACCTCCTACATCGACCAGATCGCGGAGTTCTCCAAGACCGAGTGCGAGGCGAAGGGCAAGCAGCCCATCTCGACGCTGACGACCGTCTCGGTCGCCGAGCAGATGATGATGATCACGCAGGGACGGGCCGTCGCCAACCTCCAGGGCATCGAGTCGGCGGGCTACCTGATCACCTCGCAGCCGGGCAAGTGGAAGACTCTCGGAGAGCCCTTCAACCGTGCCTCCTACGGGATCATCTTCGCCAAGGGGGACGATCAGCTCGGCAAGGCAGTCAAGGACGCGCTCGACTACATGATCGAGGACGGCCGCTACGGCAAGATCCTCGAGAAGTGGAACGTCGGCTCCGCGGCCGTGAAGGAAGGCGTCATCAACGGCGCCACCACCGACTGACCGTGGCCCCGTCGGACGCCGCCGTCGCGATACCGGCCCTCCGCTGGACGGGGGATCCCGGGTTCGCGTTCGAGGAGCACCCCGTCCCGGCGCCCGCCGGAGCCGACCGGGTGATCGTCGCCCCCGTGATCAGCGGGATCTGCGGCTCCGACATCGGCGCGATGCGGTCGTGGCGCGGGGGAGATGTCGAGCCGGGATGGCCATCCCACGAGATCCTCGGGACGGTCGTCTCGGCCCCCGCCGGGAGCGGCTTCGCGACGGGAGACCGAGTGGCCGGCTGGGCCGAGGACTTCCGCGGGCTGGCGGCCCTCGTCGCGTGCGATCCGGGCGAACTGATCGCTTTCGAGCCGGTGGGCGGCCTCCGACTGCCGGAGCACATCATCCTGCAGCCGCTCGCGTGCGTGGAGCACGCCCTCCGGCGACTGCCCCAGCGAGGGGACGTCGCGCTCGTCGGAGGCGGGGCGATCGGCGGGCTGTTCGCCCGGCGACTCCGGCTCGACGGCCGTCGGGTCGTCGGGTACGACACCGTCCGGCGCGACTATATCCGGCGCGATGGCATCGAGTATCGCGAGGCGGACGCCACCGTGCCCCGGGCTGCGAGCGCGGAGGCGCGGTTCGAAACGGTGATCGAGTGCATCGGACACGATGCGCGGACGGCTGCCTTCGCAGCCGGTCTCCTGGCCGGCGGCGGCACCTTGTCGGTCTTCGGGATCCCCGCCGTCGCATCCACCCTTCCGGCCGACGAGCTGTTCGAGCGGAACGCGACCGTGGTGCTCGGCGTCACGACGGAGCCGGCCAGGGCGCTGAAGGACGCCTGCGCGACCCTCCGCAAGCACCCCGTGCTGGCCGAGGGATATCTCACCACCACCTATCCGCCGGACCGGGCGGGGGAGGCGTACCGCGCCGCCACCGCAGCCCATGCCGGGAGATGCAAGGTCGGCATCCTCTGGCCGGCAGACACAGAACAGGAGCACGATGACCAGGCAAGCGATTGAAGCACTCGGAGTGGACGGCATCCCGGTCACCCGACTGAACGGCGTGGCGGTGCAGGAGCTGTCCCGCGACGATGGGGACGCGCTGGAGTTCAGCCTCATCGCCGTGCCCGACGCGGACGGCGCACTCCCGCTTCCCGGGGGGAGGGCGGCGGACGTCTTCGTCCTCGACGGCGATGTCGCCCTCGACGACGGCACGCCGGTCCCCGCGGGCAGCTACGCCTTCGTCGCCGGGCACGCGGGAGGGCGGAGCATCCGCCACACCGCAGGAGCGCGGTACTTCGTCGGCACCGGCGCGGCCGGAGACGGCCCGGGCGCGGCGGACGAGGTGATCGATCCCGAGACCGTTGCGTGGCAGGTGCGGGTCCAGGAGAACGCCGAGTACACGCGTGGCGGCCGCAGCGTCGGCCTGGTGAAGTTCCTACGGGTCGACGAGCACAGCAAGACGACCATCGGCATCGGCGCGATGTGGCCGGAGAGCGGGCTCGACTGCGCCGAGCACCACGAGCAGCTCGACGAGGTGCTCAACCTCCGCGGCGACATGTTGCTGCGCGACCTCGACGGCTCGCCGGTGGTCGCCGACGGCCTCAGCTATTGCTGGCGTCCGAGCCGCTCGCTGCACCTGCCGAAGTACAGCCACCGCGGCAACCTCACGTTCTTCCGCAACATGAAGGTGCTGTGGTCCGAGCACGGCGCGGCGACCTTCGTACCGGTCGCTGAGTGGCCGCAGATGGTCGACCGGTACCGGGCAGGCTTGACCGTCGCGGACGGCACACGATGACCGCTCGCACCATCCAGGACTTCGGCATCGAACCCGAGCCCCCGGCCTTCCGCACGATCGTCGACCTCGAGGCCCGCAGCGCGTCCGGGCACCTCGGCCACGCCCTGGTACAGCGACCCGACGGGACGGTCGTCGCGATGTACCCGGAGTGCTCGACGGACGCCCCCGGACGCTACGGTACACACGGTCACTCCGCACTCGGACACATGCGCATCCTGACCTCCACCGACCTCGGCGCCACCTGGGAGGAGCGCGGGCCCCTCGGCTACTCGTACCGCGCCCAGGAGGAGGGACGCCCGTACCGGGTGTTCACCGAGAAAATCGTCGTCACGCCATCCGGCGAGCTGGTCGCCTTCAACCTCCGCAGCGACATCACCGAGGACCCGCTGTGGGAGCCGTACCTCCCTGCCACCTGGGCGCGCAGCGCCGACGGCCTCGACTGGACCGAGGAAGCTGAGCTCTCCGGCGTGCCGGGGCGGGTGTACGACGCGCTCCGCGTCGGCGACGACATCCTGGCTCTCGAGTTCCAGAACGACGCAGTGTACGACTTCGCGGGCAAGGTCGCGGAGCACCGCTATGTCCTGCACGCGAGTACCGACGGCGGCCGCACCTTCGAGATGCGCTCGGTGCTGCCGTTCAACGTGCTCGAACGGGGCTACGGCACAATGTGCGAGCGCGAGGACGGCAGCCTCATCGCCTACGTCTACAACAAGACCGACGAAATCCACGCCGACTACGTCACGAGCGAGGACGGCGGCCGTACCTGGTCGCCTCCGCGGCGCAGCTTCTTCGGCCGGCGGCTGCGCAACCCGCAGCTCATCCGGTTCGGCGGCGGGTACTTCATGCACGGCAGGAGCGGGTCCTACGGCGACGACCTCGGCAAGGGGAACGTGATCCTGTACTACTCGAACGACGGCCTGATCTGGGACGAGGGAACGTACCTCGCACTGCGTCGGCACGGCCAGGGCGGCTACAGCAACAGCCTCGTGGTGCGGGACAACGCCGGCCGGGAGCACTCGCTGCTGCTCATGTCGTCGCACGCATACCGGGATGACATGACGAACGTCATCGGCTGGGAGGTGACGGTTCGTGACTGATGACGCGGAGCGGGTCAGTCTGGGCGCCGCGATCATCGATCTCCTCGTCGAGCACGGCGTGGACACCTTCTTCGGCATCCCCGGCACCCACAACCTCGAGCTCTACCGCGGTCTCGCCCAGGCGGGGAACCGTGCCAGGCACGTCCTCGTCCGGCACGAGCAGGCGGCTGGTTACGCGGCCGACGCTTACGCGCGGACGGCCGGACGTCCGGCCTGCGTGATCGTCACCTCAGGGCCGGGCCTCGCTAACGTGCTCGTCGGGGCCGGGAACGCGTACGCCGACCGGGTGCCGATGCTGGTCCTCTCGCCGGGACCCGAGCGCGACACCGCGGGTAGCGAGGACGGGTGGCTGCACTACACCAAGGATCAGCACGGCATGGCCCAGGCGGTGTTCGAACGGTCGGTCCGCGCGGAGACGCCGGAGGGTGCTCTCAGCGCGGTCGAAGACTTCGTCGTGCGCTGGCGCACCGGCGAGAGCAGTCTTCCCCTCCACCTGGAGGTGCCCGCCGACCTGCTGGGCTTGCCGACGGCTCGGCGTGCGCCGTCATGGGGGGTTGCCGCGGCCGCGCCGCGCATCGCCGCTGTGGCGCCCGAGAGCGAGGTCGAGCGGCTGCTCGCCGTGCTGGAGGGCACGTCGTCGGTCGGCGTCATCGTCGGACGGGAAGCGCGCGCGGCGTCGTCAGCCATCGAGACGTTCGCGCGCTCCCGGGGCGCGCTCGTGGTCGAGACCGGCGAGGCGAAGGGGATAGTGCCGTCCGGAGTCCCGGGATACCTGGGCGCCACGGCGGAGTTCCCGGAGGCCGCGGAGGCGGTGTTCGCCTGCGACGTCGTGCTGGTACTCGGGTCGGAGCTGCGGCGTGCCGATGTCGCCGTGCCGCCGGCGGACGCCGGGCGCTTCGTGATCCGCGTCGGGCGGTCGCACGGCGAGCGGTTTTCGAACCTCGTGCCCGACGTGGCCCTGGACGTCGACCTGGCTGACCTGCTGATACGGCTCGCCACCGACCGGGCGGCGGACCGATCAGCCGACGCTGCGGACTACAGCGCGCTCGCCGCGACCGCCGCCGCGGTCCGGGCACGGGTGGCCGAGGCCGCTCCGGCCTACGTGCGACGAACGATCGAGCTGCTTGAGGAACTGGTGCCGGACGGCCCGCTGATCGTCGGCGACAGCTCGCAGGTCTGCTACTTCGGCGTGGCGCCGCTGCTCGACGGTCTGCCGGCGGGTTCGTACCTGAACAGCTTCGGCTTCTCCACACTGGGTTACTGCGTGCCGGGGGCCGTCGGTGCGGCGCTCGCTGCACCGGGCCGGCCCGTGCTGGGCGTCACCGGGGACGGCGCCCTGCTGTTCTCGATCGCCGACATCCTCACCGGCGTCGAACAGCGGCTGCCGATCGTCGTGCTCGTCGTGGACAACACGGGATACGGCGAGATCCGCGACGAGATGGTCGCGGCCGGCATCCCGCCCGTGGGCGTCGAATTCGGCATCCCGGACCTCGGTGCGGTCGTCCGGGGTCTCGGAGCGGAGTACGTGCGCGTCGCACCCGGTGAGCGGGAGAACGTCCCGGCGCGCATCCGCGACGGCTGGCGGGCCGACGGCCCGACGATCATCCACATCACGAGCGACGTTCTGGAGGGAGCGCGATGAACGGTGTCACATTCGATCTCGACGACAGCAAGGTGCTGATCGTCGGCGGGGGGAGCGGCATCGGCCTCGCCACCTGTCTGATGGCGCGTGATGCGGGGGCGCAGGTCTGGGTCTTCGACCGCGCGACCGACCGGCTCGAGGGCGAGCCCGGCATCCGGACGACGCGCGTCGACCTCGCGGACGCGGCCGCCACCGCGGCGGCCACGGACGAGGTGCTGGACGTCTGGGGCACGTGCGACCTCGTGCATCTCAACGCCGGCATCTCGGACAACCGGACGTTCACCGAGTCGCGGGAAGAGGACCTCATCGCGATCCTCCAGGTCAACTTGTTCGCTGCCTGGCGGATCGCCCACGCACTGCTGCCGGCGATGATGGCGGCTCGGACCGGCGTCGTCGCGTTCACCGGCTCGCCGCACGCCAAGCGGAGCACGGCCGACGCCAGCTCGTACGCCATCTCGAAGGCGGCGGTCTCCGCGCTCATGCGGTCGATCGCCCTGGAGGCGGCGCCGCACGGGGTGCGCGCGGTCAGCGTGCTCCCGGGCGCGATCCTGACGCCGCTCCTGCTCGCGGACGCGCGGGACCACTCCGAGGGCGACGGCGAGGATATCATCGCGCGCTGGTCCGCCCAACGCCCGATCGGCCGTCTGGGCGCCGCGGAGGAGATTGCGGCCGCGGTGCTGTTTCTCGCCAGCGGCGCGAGCGGCTTCACGACCGGGGCGGAAATGATCGTGGACGGCGGCATGTTCGCCGCCATGCCCGCCTGAGGCGCACGAGAGACGAGGAGAGACACATGTTTCCAGAGGGAAAGACATTCGGGCTGGCCATGACCGTCGACTACGACGCGCAGGCCGTGTGGCTCGCGAAGGGCAAGAACGATCCGTCGTGGCTCGCGCGCGGCGAGTATGAGGCAAACGTCGGGGTTCCGCGCATCCTGGAGGCGTTCGACCGCTATGGCATCCTGTCGACCTGGGGGGTGCCCGGGCACACGCTGAAGACGTGGCCGGACCTGTGCCGCGAGGTCGTGGCGCGCGGTCACGAGGTCTGCGCGCATGGGGTCTACCACGAGAACTTGCTCGGCCGTCCCCGACTCGAGGAGCGGCATCTCCTGGAGTGGCAGATCGCGCAGCATGAGGAGGTGCTCGGGCGGCGCCCACGCGGCTACCGCGCCCCTTCGGGGCCGCTGACCGAGAACACGTTCGAGCTGCTGGGGGAGCTGGGCTTCGAGTGGGACTCGGGGACCCAGGGCGGCGACTTCCTGCCGTACCGGCCGCAGCGGATCGTATCCGTCGACCCGTGGGATCGCACGGTCTACGACGGGCACTACGACGTCGTCGAGTTCAGCCCGAGCGCCTACCTGGAGGACTGGGCGGGACTGGAGCCGGTGCCCGGCGGGAACGTGGGCCTCTCGGACACCGAGGTCGTCCTTCGACGGTGGTGCGACTCGCTCGACTTCGGCCTGGCCGAGGTCGAGGGCGGCGTCATGACGATCGTGCTGCACCCGCAGACCATCGGCCGCCCGCACCACATGCTGATGCTCTACAAGTTCCTCGACTACGCGACCTCGCTGCCCCAGGTCTACTTCTCCACCCTGAGCGACTTCTACGACCGCTGGGTCGCCGCCAACCCCGCCTGACCGAGAACGAGGAGACCATTATGAACACAGTTCCCGCCATCCACCCCCTGCGCGGTCGCGTCGCCATCGTGACCGGCGCCGGCAAGCCGTCCGGGATGGGCAGCGTCGTCGCAGAGCGCCTCGCTGCTCTCGGCGCGACCGTCGCCGCTCTGGACATGCGCATCCCGGAGGATCGCGCCGAGGACCCCTACGCCATCGAATGCGATGTGATGGACCGTGACAGTGTGGCGTCCGCCGTGGAGCAGGTCGCCGTCGAGCTGGGGCGTCCGACCATCCTGATCAACTGCGCCGGAATGGACCGGGTCTCGCCTCACACGTGGGACATGTCGGGCGACGATTGGCAGCGCGTCGTCGGCGTCAACCTCGACGGCGCCTGGTGGATGACGAGGGAGGTCGTGCCGCACATGCAGGCGGAGGGCTTCGGCCGCGTGGTCTTCATCGGCTCGAATGCCGCCCGAATCGGCGGGTTCGGTGTCGGTCACTCGCCGGCGTACAGCGCAGCGAAGGCTGCTCTGTCAGGGCTGACGGTGGCGCTGTCATCGCAGCTGGAGGCGGACGGCATCCGCGTGAACATGATCTGCTCGGGGCCGACCGGCACCACGGGGACGCCGCCGACCGACGTCGAGCGCAGCGAGTACGTCCGCGTGCACCCACTTGGATACGGGACGGCCAAGCCACTGACAGATGCGGTGGAGTACCTCGTGCGATCGTCCGGCGACTGGATCAGCGGGGCCGTCATGAACGTCAGTGGCGGCGAGTTCCGCGGCTTCTAGGCAGGGGCGTCGCAGGCGACGAGTGCCTCGGGAAGAGACCTGTACGACCTGCCGGTTCCACTCTATGGAACCAGGGGAGCGTTGCGGTGTGCCATGTTGCGGGGAGAATGCCGAAGGCGTATGGCCGACGGCAGCGGCAGCGGCAGCGGCGCCGGTGACGCGGACAACGATGACGGGACGCGAGCGCGCGCGGAAGCGTCGGCGAGGCCCGACGGCCAGCGGCTGATCCTCGACCGGCCGCGATGAACGAATCGGGGGGCCCCCCCCCCCCCTCATCCCCCCCCCCCCCCCCCCCCCCCCCCCCCCCCCGGCCCGGGGGGGGGCCCCCCCCAACGGGATGCGCTAGACCTGCGCGCCGAGTTTGAAGCCGGCCGTCTCGTCGCCCTTGCGGGTGTACGAGAAGCCGTCCGCGCCGATGGTGACCTCCATCTCGGAGTCGTCGGTGCGGGTCGTCAGCGGTTGCGGGTTGCCGTCGAGGTCGAGCACGAGCGACGCCTCCGTGTACCAGGAGGGCACGACCGGGTTGCCCCACCAGTCGCGGCGCTGGTTGTCGTGCACGTCCCAGGTGACGACCGGGTTGTCCGGGTCGCCGGTGTAGTAGTCCTGCGTGTAGATCTCGACCCGGTGGCCGTCGGGGTCGCGCAGGTAGAGGTAGAACGCGTTCGAGACGCCGTGCCGGCCCGGGCCGCGCTCGATGCAGTCCGAGCGGCGGAGGGCGCCCAGCTTGTCGCAGATCGCGATGATGTTGTGCTTCTCGTGGGTGGCGAAGGCGACGTGGTGCATCCGCGGTCCGTCGCCTCCGGTCATCGCGGTGTCGTGCACGGTCGGCTTGCGGCGCATCCACGCGGCGTATGTGGTGCCGGCCTCGTCCTGGATGTCCTCGGTCACGCGGAAGCCGAGGTCCTCCATGTACTTCACGGCGCGCGGCACGTCCGGGGTGACCTGGTTGAAGTGGTCGATCCGGACGAGCGCGCCCGGCGTGTAGAGGTCGTAGCGCCAGGCGAGCCGCTCCACGTGCTCCACCTCGTAGAAGAACTCGTACGGGAAGCCGAGCGGGTCCTCCACACGCACGGAGTCGCCGACGCCCTTCGTGAAGCCCTCGGGGCGGCGCTCCACCCGGCAGCCGAGCTCGGTGTAGAACGCGACGGCGCGGTCGAGGTCCTCCGGCGTCCGCACCCGGTACGCGAAGGCGGCGACCGCGGCGACCGGTCCCTTCCGCAGCACGAGGTTGTGGTGGATGAACTCCTCCATCGAGCGCAGGTAGACGGCGTTCTCGTCCTCCTCGGTGACGACGAGGTCGAGCACGTCGACGTAGAACGCGCGGCTGGCGGCCAGGTCGGTGACGACCAGCTCCATGTATGCGCAGCGCACTACGTCCGGCGGCGTCGCCGTCGGGGTGGGGATGCGGTCGGTGGGAGCCGGGATGGGGTCGGCCGCGGTGGTCACGGGCTCCGGGGCTCCGGGGGTGATCGTCATGATGGTGCGTTCCTCTTCGTCGAGTGAATGGGGAGAGAAGGTCAGGCGTCGCCGGCGTCCTCGGCCGCCTCGGCGGCCTCCGCCGGCTCGTGGACGGTCGCGCCGAAGCGTGCCGTGTGCACCGGGCCGAGCGTGATGTGGACGGCCTGTTGGTCGGTGTAGAAGTCGATCGAGCGGTAACCGCCCTCGTGGCCGAGGCCAGAGGCCTTCACGCCGCCGAACGGTGTGCGGAGGTCGCGGACGTTGTGCGAGTTCAGCCACACCATCCCCGCCTCGACGTTCTGGGCGAAGGTGTGGGCGCGCTGGAGGTCGGTCGTCCAGATGTAGGCGGCGAGCCCGTACTTGACGCCGTTGGCGAGCTCCAGCGCCTCCTCGTCGGAGTCGAACGGGGTGATCGCGACGACCGGGCCGAAGATCTCCTCCTGGAAGATGCGTGCGTCCGGCTTCACGTCGGCGAACACGGTCGGGGCGACGTAGTTGCCGTGCTCGAGGCCCTCCGGGCGGCCGCCGCCGGCGAGCAGGCGGCCCTCCTGCTTGCCGAGCTCGACGTACGACATGACCTTCTCGTAGTGCTCGGGGTGCACGAGCGCGCCCACCTCGGTCTTCGGGTCGTGCGGGTCGCCGACGACGATGTTCTTCGCCCGCTCGGCGTACCGTTCCAGGAACTCGTCGTAGACCGGCCGCTCGACCAGGATGCGGGACCCGGCGGTGCAGCGCTCGCCGTTCAGCGAGAAGACGCCGAACAGGGTGGAGTCGATGGCGGCGTCGAGGTCCGCGTCGGCGAACACGACCGCGGGCGACTTGCCGCCGAGCTCCATCGAGAGGCCCTTGAGGAACGGCGCCGCGTTGCCGAAGATGAGCTGGCCCGTGCGGCTCTCGCCGGTGAACGAGATGAGCGGGACGTCCGGGTGCTTCACCAGGGCGTCGCCCGCCTCCTCGCCGAGGCCGTTGACGAGGTTGAACACGCCGTCGGGGAGGCCGGCCTCGCGGAAGATGCCCGCCCACAGGCTGGCCGACAGCGGCGTGAACTCGGCCGGCTTGAGCACGACGGTGCAGCCGGAGGCGAGTGCGGGGGCGAGCTTCCAGCTCTCCAGCATGAACGGCGTGTTCCACGGCGTGATGAGCCCGGCGACGCCGATCGGCTTGCGGTTGACGTAGTTCAGCTGGCTGCCTGGCACCTTGTAGGCGTCGTCGGACTGCGCCACGATCAGGTCGGCGAAGAAGCGGAAGTTCTCGGCGGCGCGCTGCGCCTGGCCGAGCGCCTGCGTGATCGGGAGCCCGGTGTCGAAGGTCTCGAGCTCGGCGAGGCGCTTGTCCTGCGCCTCCACCGCGTCGGCGATGCGGTTGAGCACCCTGGCCCGCTCGCGCGGCTTCATCCGCGGCCAGGGGCCCTGCGTGAAGGCGCGGGTCGCGGCGGCGACGGCGAGGTCGATGTCGTCCTTCTGCCCGGCGGCGGCGGCGGCGTACGTCTCGTTGCTCACCGGGTCGAGCACGTCGAAGGTCGCCCCGGACACGCTGTCGACGAACGCGCCGTCGATGAAGTGCTGGATGCGGGTCGGCAGGTCGTCGGGGATGTGGTGCTGCGCCATGCGCGGCCTCCTGTCGGTCGGTGTGGTCAGTGCTGCTGCGTGTGGTCGCCCTGGTGCGCGTGCTGCGCCTTGTAGTGCTGAAGCGCGTCCAGGGTCGCCAGCCGGTGCCGGCGGGCGGCGAGCTCGATCTCCAGCGCGTCCGCGCCGGACTCGATGAGGCCGAGGATCCGCTCGTGCTCGTCGACGGACTCGCGCGCGCGCCCGGGGACGAAGCTGAAGGTGGAGTCGCGCAGCACGGTGAGGCGGTTCCAGCCGCGGTGCACGAGGTCGAGGATGTGCGGGTTCGGGCACTCCTCGAACAGGACGGAGTGGAACTCCTGGTTGAGCTGGGTGAAGCGGTGCGGGATGAAGTCGTCGAGGCAGGCGATCATCTCCCGGTTGATCGCCCGGGCCCGGCGGAGGTGGTCGGCGGTCAGCAGGGGAGCGGAGAGCTGGGTCGCCGCCCCCTCCACCAGCGCCAGGGTCTCCATCGTGTAGGTGTACTCGGCCTCCTGCAGCAGGGCGACCTGGGCGCCGACGTTCTTCTCGAACGTCACGAGCCCCTCCGCCTCCAGACGACGGATCGCCTCGCGCACGGGGACCACGCTGATGTCGAGCTCGCCGGCGATCTGCCCGAGCACGAGGCGGAAGCCGGAGACGTACCGGCCGTCGTCGATGCGGGCGCGGATGAAGTCGTAGGCCAGCTGCGACTTGCTCGGCGCCGCGACCTTCAGCGCTGCGTCAGCCATGCGCGGTACCTCTCCTTCCACTCCGCGTTCATCGGGAAGAGGCCGTCGATGCGGGCGCCGGCGGCCACCTGCTCGGCGATGAACTCCTCCTCGCGCTCCTGCTCGATCGCGTCGGCGACGACCTCCTCGACCAGGGCGGGCGGGATGACCAGCAGGCCGTCCGCGTCGCCCACGATGACGTCGCCCGGCTGGACGGTCGCACCGCCGCAGGCGATCGTCACGTCGGTGTCCCACGGCACGTGCCGGCGGCCGAGCACCGCCGGGTGCGGGCCGTTGTGGAAGGTCGGGATGTCGAGGGCGGCGACCGCGGCGAGGTCGCGCACGCCGCCGTCGGTGACGATGCCGGCGGCGCCGCGCGTCTGGGCGCGCAGCGCCAGCACGTCGCCGACGGTGCCGCTGCCGCGCTCGCCGCGGGCCTCGATGACGAGCACCTCGCCAGGGCCGACCGCGTCGAAGGCGCGCTTCTGCGCGTTGTAACCGCCGCCGTGCGAGGCGAAGAGGTCTTCGCGGCCCGGGACGTAACGCAGCGTCCGCGCCGTGCCGACGACCGTGACGCCGGGGCGCGTCGAGGTGAGGCCGTCGATCGAGACGTCGTTCAGGCCGCGCTTGCGCAGCTGCGAGCTGAGGGTCGCCGTGGCGACGCTCGCGAGCTTCGCGCGAAGCTCGTCGGTCAGCTCCCAGGCGGGCTCGGGAGCCGCGCCCCACGCCTCCGCGCGCTGGTGGTCGTCGACGCTGGGCTTCGTCCCGAAGTCGCCGAACGGGACGGTGCCCTCGGTGATGCGGGTGACCAGGCGGCCCGTGCTCGGGGCACCGGGCGCGGTCGGGGCGTCGACCTCCACCTCCACGGTGTCGCCGGGCTGCGTGACCGACGAGCCGGCGGGCGTGCCGGTGAGGATGACGTCGCCCGGCTCCAGCGTCATGAGCTGGGAGAGGTCGGCGACGAGGCGGCCGAACGGGAAGAGGAGGTCGTCGGTCGTGCCCTCCTGCACCAGCTCGCCGTTGAGCCAGGTTCGGACGCGGAGGGCGTCGGGGTCGAGGCGGGCGGCGGGGAGCGCGGCCGGCCCGAGCGGGGTGAAGCCGTCGCCGCCCTTCGAGCGCACGTTCGATCCCTTGTCGGCCGCGCGCAGGTCGTACAGGCCGAAGTCGTTCGCGGCGGTCACGCCGGAGACGGCCGCCCAGCCCTGCTCGGGCGAGACGCGGCGCGTGGGGCGGCCGATGATCAGCGCGATCTCGCCCTCGAAGGCGAGCAACTCGGTGCCGGCAGGGCGCTCGAGCTCTCCGCCGGTGGCGGCGATCGAGGAGGACGGCTTCAAGAAGTAGGACGGCTGGGCCGGGGTGCGGCCGCGCTGCGCGGCGCGGGAGCGGTAGTTCAGGTGCACCGCGATGATCTTGCCGGGGAGGCTGATGGCTGTCACGGGTGGTGGCTCCTCGTCGTCGGGGAAGGGTCCGGCAGGACCATATTCGAGATCATATACAATCGGGACAGGGCGTGCAAGGCGTCAGTAGCTCGCCGCGGCCGGGGCGTCCGGAGCGGCGCCGATGAATCGGTCGGCCAGCGCCTCGGAGGCGCGGGCGAGCAGCGTCACGTCCGAGCCGACGAGCACGTAGGCGGCGCCGGCGGCGGCGTACCGCTCGGCGGTCGCAGGGTCGAACGCGTTCACGCCGACGGGGGTGCCCGCCGCGCGGCCGACCGAGATCACGCGCTCCACGGCGGCGATCACCTCGGGGTGGTTCTGCTGCCCGAGCAGCCCGAGCGACGCGGCGAGATCGGCCGGGCCGACGAGCAGCGCATCCACGCCATCGACCGCCGCGATGCCGGCCGCCTGGTCGAGAGCCTCCGCCGTCTCGATCTGCACGGTCAGCGAGACCAGCTCGTTCGCGCGGGCCAGGTAGTCGGGGATGCGGCTCCACCGGGACGACCGGGCGAGCGCGCTGCCGACGCCGCGCACGCCGTGCGGCGGGTAGCGCACGGCGCGCACCATCGCCTCGGCCTGCGCGACGGTGTCCACCATCGGGACGAGGACGTTCTGCGCGCCGAGGTCGAGCAGCTGCTTGAGGACGACGGTGTCGCCGGCGGGCGCGCGCACGACGGGGACCGCGGGGTAGGCGGCGACGGCCTGCAGCTGGGCGAGGATCGACTCGAGCCCGACGGGGGAGTGCTCCCCGTCGATCAGCAGGATGTCGAGCCCGCTGCCGGCGCAGATCTCGGCGGCGATGGCGCTCCCGCCGCACGACCACATCCCGTACAGGGTGCGGTCCGCGGCGCGCAGGCGGTCGGCGAAGGTGGGTGTCGGCTCTAGACGAATCGGCATGTGACGGCTCCCAGGGTTCCGTAGTCGGCGTGGACGGTGTCGCCGCGCTCCACCCACATCGGGCGGGTGAAGGAGCCGGCGAGGACGATGTCGCCCGCCTCCAGCCGGGTGCCGTGCTGCGAGAGCTTGTTCGCGAGCCAGGCGACACCGGTCGCGGGATGGTCGAGGACGGCGGCGGCGACGCCCGACTCCTCGATGGTCTCGTTGCGGTAGAGCAGGGCGCCCACCCAGCGGAGGTCGACCGCGTCCGGCGCGACCGGGCGGCCGCCGACGACCATGCCGCCCATCGCCGCGTTGTCCGAGATGGTGTCGACGATCGTGCGGCCCGCCATCTCGATGCGGGACGAGAGGATCTCGAGGGCGGGGACCACGTACTTCGTCGCGTCCAGCACGTCGAAGAGGGTGATGTCGGGCCCCTGGAGGGGCTCGGCGAGCACGAACGCGAGCTCGACCTCGATCCGAACGTTCGAGAACTGGTCGAACGGGATGACCGCCCCGGTCTCGTAGACCATGTCGGCGAAGATGGCGCCGTAGTCGGGCTCGTCGATGCCGGTGGCCTGCTGCATCACCTTGGAGGTGAGGCCGATCTTGCGCCCGACGAGCCTGCGCCCGGCCGCGAGGCCCCGCTCCACCCAGACGCGCTGCACGGCGTAGGAGTCCTCGACCGTCATGTCGGGGTGCCTGGCGGTCAGCAGCGGCACGGTGGTGCGGTCGCGTTCCGCGGTCGCGAGTTCGTCGGCGATGGCCTGGATGGTCGGGCTCTCGAGCACCGGTGGGCTCCCTTCGACGTCGGAGGAGGGGCGCGATCGCCCTGGTGGGATCGTATACGTTCCCGTACACGGCGACCACCGTCGTGCGCGGAAATGCCGGCGACATGCCGGGATTTCGTGCATCCTGCCCGGCGCCCACCCCCTCCGCTGTGCCAGGATGGCAGCACCGGGCGGAGGGGGAGCCGATGGGGGCGGAGTCGCAGGCGGCGCAGCAGCGCGCCACAGGCATGGAGGCACTGGCGGGCGAACATGGCCGGGCCACGGCACGCGCCGCCGCGCCGCTGCTCGCACGGGCGCGCACGCTCGTCCTGTGGGCGATCGGCGCCGCGCTCCTGTACTCGACGCTGAGCGGCTCCAAGGGGAGCTGCCCGGGCGGCTTCTCCGCCGACGGCTACGTCGATGCGGCGGGCGACCCGACGAGCGTTCCGCCGCAGTGCATCCAGGTCACGCTGCAGCCCAGCCCGCTGATCTACCTCGCCATCGCCCTCACCGTCGTGATCGCGCTGAGCCGGGCCGCCCGCGCCGTCGACACCGAGATCGCCCTGCGCACGCTGAACCGCGCCGCCATCGTGGTCGTCGCGATCGCCGTCGGGTCGATGGTGATCGTCTACGTCTGGATCCTCGCGTCTCCCGCACCGACCACGGGAACGATCCTCTTCCCGTTCCCCTTCGGCAGCGGCACCGTGACCGTGACGCCGATGGACCCCGGCCCCACGGGCTGAGCGCCACGGGCTGAGCGACCGCGGGCTGACCGACCCGCGGCCTGACCGACCGGCGCCCCGGATCAGGACCGCAGCGCCCGCAGGTACCGCCTCCGCGCCACTCGCTGGGCGATCCGCAGTAGGGGATGCAGCGCCCGCCACGGCTGCTGCGGCGCCGCCCGCGTGAGCGAGCGCACGGTGAGCACGACGTCTCCGCCGGCCGCTGCGCGGTGCACGACGAACGCCTCCTCGCCGTCGACGGGATGCCCGGGCAGGGTCCGGTACGCGAAGCCGACCCGATCCGGCTCCGCGACGACGGACACCACCTCCACCGGCTCCACGACCGTGACGCCGAGCACGCGCACCCGGATGCGTTCGCGCTGGCCGGGCCACACCGGGCCGTGCACGTCGACGAGGAAGCCGCTCCGCGTCTTCACGCGCCACCGCAGCACATCGTGCGCGGCGCGGCGCCAGTCGTCGTCGCCACGGCCCACCACGGCCGACACCTCCGACCGGCGGAAGGCGGCGTCGCTCGGACCCCAGCCGGACGCCTCCGGCATCGTCATGACGACCTCCTCCCCGCGCAGCCGATCGCACCGCACCCCGACGCACCCCACCCCGACACGCCGCGGGCCCCGCCGCACTCGCGCACGACGGGGCCCGGCTCAGCGCATCCGGCCTAGTAGCAGACGGCCAGCTGGTCGACGTCCTTGGTCAGCACAGCAGTGCCACCGGTCACCTGCATGGAGGTGGTGCCCAGGCGCACGAACTGGTTGCCGACGGAGCGGGGCACGCAGGTGCCGACGGCGAGCATGAGCGGCTTCGTCGCGGCGCCGGCGGCGGCGGCCGCGACGAGGGCGTCCGGGAAGTCGAGACCGGAGGCGACGTACACGTTCTTCGCCCCGTTCGCCGGGAACTCGCTGGTGGCGAGCAGGGCGCTGGTCTCGAAGCGGTCGCTGCCGCCGATGCGCTTGACGGTGAAGCCGGCCGACGTGGCCGCCGACGCCCAGCCCGACGTGATCACGCTCGTCCCGCCGACCACCGTCAGCGAGCGCGTCGAGCGTGCCGCGAGGTACCCGGACGTGGCCGCGTCGAGCTTGCCGCCGTCCACGAGGAGGAGCGGCTGGCCGCGCTTGGCCGCCACCGGTCCGGCCGCGAGCGAGTCGGCGAAGCCCCATCCGGTCGCCACGAAGGCGGCGGTGGCCGACGGGAAGGCGTAGTCCGCGAGCTTGCGCGACGTCTCATAGCGGTTCGCGCCGCCGACGCGCACGACCGGCACGCCGAGGCCGGTGAGCTGGCGGTAGGCGGAGGCGCTGATCGCCTTCTCGCCGCCGACCAGCACGATCCGCGCCGGCTTCACGCGCTTGAGCTCGGTGAGCGTGGTCTGCGGGATGGAGACCGCCGTGCTCAGCAGCACCGGGCCCTTCTGCTTGGCCGCGGCGGGTGCGGCCGCGAGCGCGTCCGGGAAGTCGAGGCCGGAGGCGACGTACGCGACCGGCACGCCCGCCGTCGGGAACGACGCCTTGGAGGTCGCCACCGCGGTCGCGAACCGGTCGGCGCCGGCGAGGCGCTTCGACGCCGGGGCCGCGGCCGTGGCGTCCGAGACGAAGCCGGCCTTGCAGCCGAGCGAGGCGCTCCTGGACTGCGCACCCGAGACGCCGAGCGCCGTCACGCAGGCGCGGTACTGCCCGTTCCCGGCCCACGGCGCCTTCGCTGTCCAGCCGTGGTTGTTGCCGACCCCGGGATACGCGGCTCCGACGTCCGGCCGGCTGCCGTTCGCGGCGACGGTCGTCGTCGTGATCCCCGACGGGGTGTTCCACTGGATCCGCACGTTGACCGCGGCGCCCAGGTTGGCCTGGTCGAAGGCCCATCCCGTCAGCGTGAACGGCCCGCCCTTGGTGACGGTCGCCGTGTCGTAGACACCGGTCGGCGGCACGCTCTGCCCGCTGAGCGCGTACTTGCGCAGCAGCGGGATGTCGCCGTTGAAGATGTCCTGGTCGCCCGCGAGCGTGCCGGCGGCCTGGTACTGCCAGATCGTCCAGTTCAGCCAGCCGGCGGGCAGCGCGCCCGGCGTGCTGGTGCCGTACCGCGCGACGAACATCGGGTAGGCGCCGAACGTGTTGTTGGAGCCGGTGCACGTGTTCCACCAGTTGGCCGTCGTATAGATGGCCGGGTTGATGCCGGTCAGCGACCGCATGGTGGTGACGAACTCGCGGATCCACGACACCATCGCAGGAGCCGACATGCCCCAGCAGGTGCCGCCCTGGGAGGCGTTGCCGTACTCGATGTCGAGCAGCGGCGGGAGCGTGCGGCCGTCGGGCGACCAGCCTCCGCCGTTCGCGACGAACCAGCGCGCCTCGGCGGCGGCGTCGCCCGGCGCGGCGCTCGGGTTGGCGAAGTGATACGCGCCGCGGAACATGCCCACGTTGGCCGAGCCGTTGTACTGCTGCGCGAACTGGTTCCTGCTGAAGTAGGTGGTGCCCTCGGTGGCCTTCACGTACGCGAAGCGCGACCCGGCCGCCCACTGCGCGGCCCAGTTGACGTTCTCCTGCCAGCCGCTCACGTCCTGGCCGAGCACGCCGGAGACGCCGAGGAACGGCTGCACGGCGCCGGCCTTGCGCTGCGTGGGCGAGGCGGGGTCGCTGTCCGGGATGGTGGAGCCCATGGTGTGGTTGCCGGTCTCGTCCATGACCTCGAGCGAGGGGTCGGGGTCTGTCTCTTATACACATCT
>NZ_JBPGXM010000024.1:0-36272 GCF_056755495.1 Leifsonia sp. KNZ12-8B | reverse complement strand
AGATGTGTATAAGAGACAGGTCAGGCGGCGTGTTGCGTCAAGTGGATGAAACGCCTCAGCCGATCCGGCGGCCGATCGAGCCGACCACCATGTCGAGCGGGGTGCCGGAGGCGTCGCGGCGGGCGCCGCCCTCGGGGAGGACGCGGGCGACGCCGTCCGGGGCGACCGCGTGAGCGGGGGCGGGGCCCGCCCAGGCGAGGACCAGCTCGCTCTCGCCCTTCAGGAAGCGCTGGGCTCGGACGCCGCCGGTCGCGCGTCCCTTGGCGGGGAACTCGGCGAAGTCGCTCACCTTGCCGCTGCCGGGGTCCGCGCCGGGGAGGGTCGCGTCGCTCGCGGCGATCGTCACGACGACCGCCTCCTCCTTCTGTCCGGCGGCCACCGCGCCGAAGAACACGACGTGCGCGTCGGCCCCGAGGTTGATGCCGGCCATGCCGCCCGCCGCGCGGCCCTGCGGGCGCACCGAGGAGGCGGGGAAGCGGAGGAGCTGCGCGTCGCTCGTGACGAACACCAGCTCGTCCGTGTCGTCGCCCTGCAGCGCGCCGACGACCTCGTCGCCGGCCTTGAGGGCGATGACCTCGAACTCCGGCTTGTTCGCCCAGTCGCCGGGGACGACCCGCTTCACGACGCCCTGCCGGGTGCCGAGCGCGATGCTGCGCTGCGCCTCCAGCGACACGAGCGCCAGGATGCGCTCCTTCTTGTCGGCGAGGGCGAGGTAGTCGGCGATCTTCACGCCGGCGCCCAGCTGGATGGAGTTGAGCGGCGCGGCGGGGAGGTCGACGGGGGAGAAACGCAGCAGCCGGCCCTTGCTCGTCACGGCCCCGATCTCGGCGCGGCTCGTGGTGTCGAGCTGCGAGAGGATCGCGTCGTGCTTGCTGCGGCGGGCGGGCGGTTGGATGCGGTCGAGGCCGGCGTCCTCGCCAGCGCCGGCGTCGACGCGGAGGATCCGGCCCGTGGTCGACAGGTACACGCGGCAGGGGACGTCCGCGACCTCCAGCTGCACCTGCGCCTTGCCGCGCCCCGCGGTCGCGATCGACGGCTTCGCCTCGGTGAGGAGGGTGCGGCGCGGCGTGCCGAAGCGCACGGCCACCTGCTCCAGCTCGTCCGACACCAGCTGGTTGATCCGCTGCCGGCTGGAGAGGATCTCCTCCAGCTCGGCGATCTCGGCCTTCAGCTGGTCGCGCTCGGTCTCGAGCTCGATGCGCGAGAACTTCGTGAGGCGGCGCAGCCGCAGCTCCAGGATGTAGTCGGCCTGCAGCGTGCTGAGGTCGAACACCTGCATCAGGCGCGTGCGGGCCGCGTCGGTGTCGTCGGAGCTGCGGATGACCTGGATGACCTCGTCGATGTCGAGGATCGCGATGAGCAGCCCCTCCACCAGGTGCAGCCGCTCCTTGCGCCGGGCGAGGCGGAACTGCGAGCGCCGGGTGACGACGCTGACGCGGTGGTCGAGGTAGACGGAGAGGAGCTCGCGCAGGCCGAGCGTCTGCGGGCCGCCCTCGACGAGGGCGACGTTGTTGATCGCGAAGCCCTCCTCCAGCGGGGTGTGCCGGTAGAGCTGCTCCAGCACCGCCTCGGGGCTGAAGCCGGTCTTGATGCCGATGACGAGCCGGAGGCCGTTCTGCCGGTCGGAGAGGTCGGTGACGTCGGAGATGCCGTTGAGCTTCTTGCCGTTGACGCCGTCCTTGATCTTCTCGATGACCTTCTCGGGGCCGACGCCGTATGGCAGCTCCGTGACGACGAGGCCGCTCTTGCGTGCGGTGATCGACTCGACCGCGACCTTCGCCCGCATCCGGAAGCTGCCGCGGCCGGTCGCGTACGCGTCGCGCACGCCTGCGAGGCCGGCGATGGTGCCGCCGCTCGGGAGGTCAGGGCCCGGCACATAGGCCATGAGGTCGTCGAGCGTGGCGTCGGGGTTGTCGAGCAGGTGGCGGGCGGCGCCCACGACCTCCACCAGGTTGTGCGGCGCCATGTTGGTCGCCATGCCGACCGCGATGCCGCTCGCGCCGTTGACCAGGAGGTTCGGGAAGGCGGCGGGCAGCACATCCGGCTGCATCAGCTGGTTGTCGTAGTTGGGGACGAAGTCGACGACGTCCTCGTCGAGGTCCTCGGTGAGGGCGAGCGCGGCGGCGGCGAGGCGGGCCTCGGTGTACCGGGCGGCGGCGGGGCCGTCGTCGAGGGAGCCGAAGTTGCCGTGCCCGTCGACCAGCGGCACGCGCAGGGTGAAGTCCTGCGCCATGCGTACGAGCGCGTCGTAGATGGCGCTGTCGCCGTGCGGGTGCAGCTTTCCCATCACCTCGCCGGTGACGCGTGCTGACTTGACGTGGCCGCGGTCCGGCCGCAGTCCCATCTCGGTCATCATGTAGAGGATGCGGCGCTGCACCGGCTTGAGGCCGTCGCGCGCGTCGGGCAGGGCCCGGGAGTAGATGACCGAGTAGGCGTACTCGAGGAAGGAGCCCTGCATCTCGGTCGTGACGTCGACGTCTTCGATGCGCTCGGTGGTGCCCGCGGGGGCCTGCTCGTCTGCTGGTGTCATTCGCGTGTTCTCGGGAGGGTCGGTGGGGCGATCCGGGACGGGGCGTGCTGTGACAGACTGGGCCGGATGTCCCCCATGCTACCGGCCGCGTTCACGACCAGAGCGAGCCTCGCCACGGTTCTGCCGAGTTCGCTCGGCGCCCTGCGCGGCGAGGAGAACGCGCTGGGCCTGCCGCCGCTGGAGCACGTCGTCGTGATCGTGGTGGACGGCCTCGGTGCGGCGGCGCTGCGGGCCAGGTCCGGGCACGCGCGCACGCTCGCGCCGCTCCTCGGGAAGGCGACGACGATCGACGCCGGATTCCCGACGACGACGGCCGCCGCCCTCACCACGCTGACCACCGGCACCACCCCCGGTGAGCACGGGATGGTCGGCTACCGCGTCCGCGACGACGCCGGCCGGCTCACCAATCAGCTGAGCGGCTGGGACGACCTCATGGTCCCGGCCACCTGGCAGCGCTCGCGCACGGTGTTCGAGCGGGCGAGGGAGGAGGGCGTCGCCACGCGCGCGATCGGGCTCGCGAAGTACGCCGAGTCCGGCTTCACGGCCGCCGTCCTGCGCGGGGCCGAGTTCCTGGGCGGGCGCACGATGGCGGACCGGTTCGCGCTGGGCGCCGAGGTGGCCGCCACCGGCGGACCCGGCCTCACCTATCTCTATGTGGCCGAGCTCGACCAGCTGGCGCACGCCCGCGGCTGGGAGTCCGCGGACTGGACGACGGCGCTCGAGACGCTCGACGGACTGGTCGACGCGTTCTCGCGCGGCCTCGGCCCGGGCCGGGCGGCCCTGCTGACCGCGGACCACGGCGTCGTGGACGTCCCCGAGTCCGGTCACGTGCTGTTCGACACCGCTCCGGAGCTGCTGGAGGGCGTGGCCGACATCGCGGGCGAGCCGCGCCTCCTGCACCTCTATACAGAGGAGGGCGCGGCGGAGGCCGTCGCCGCGCGCTGGCGGGACGCCGAGGGCGAGCGCGCCTGGGTCGCGACCCGGGCAGAGGCGGTGGCCGCCGGCTGGTTCGGGCCGTCGGTCGCGCCGGAGGTCGCTCCCCGCATCGGCGACGTGCTCGTGGCGGCCCGCAAGCGCATCGCGTACTACGACGGGCGCGACCCGCAGCGCACCGGGCGCGGCATGGTCGGGCAGCACGGCTCGCTCACGCCGGAGGAGACCAGGGTCCCGCTGCTGCGGTTCGGCGCGGCGGCCTAGGAGCGGCTCAGGCCAGGTCGTCGTCGGTGCGCGCGCCGAAGACGATCTCGTCCCAGCTCGGCATGGCGGCGCGGCCCTTCTTGCGGGCGCTCGGCGCGGGGCCGGTGTTCGAGGTGCCGGCAGGCGCCTCGTCGGCGGGCGGTGCCGCGGGAGCGGGCGGTGCCGCGGGAGCGGGCGGTGCCGCGGGAGCGGGCGGTGCCGCGGGAGCGGGCGCCGGCGTCTCCTCGACGAACGTGATCGACTCCTCAACCAGGCGGAAGGGCAGTGGCGTCAGCGGCTCCGTGTGCTGCTCCGGCTCCGGCTTCGCGGGCTGGGGCTCGTCGTAGCTCGCGGCCTCGCGCTCTCCGCGGCGGCGGCGGAGCGCCTCCAGCAGGTCCGCGGTGTGCTGCGTGCCGCGCGGGCTGTCGTCGTCGGCGCGGTTGATGGCGGAGACGGTGATCGAGTTGTTCGCGCTCGCGCGCCCGTGCAGCGGCTCGATCGGCTGCGTGATCTCGGGGCCGAGGAGGTCGGCAGCGGGCTCGGGGAAGGTGAAGGCACCGCTGTCGAAGCGGGACGTGTCCGGCTCGCCCTCGTGCGGCAGCACCGCGCGGAGCCGGGGGATGAGCGCCCCGCCCCGGAGCTCGCCGGCCTGCGAGAGCGTGGTCGCCTCGGAATTGATCGGGGCGAGGGCGTGCTTGCGGGCGTCGTACGACCAGCGGGCGTCGTGCTCGATGGTGTCGGCCGTGAACTCGAGCTTGACGATCCAGCCGGTCTCGCTGTCCTTCCAGCTCGCCCAGCGCTCTCCGGCGACGCCGAGCGAGGCGAGGCGCTCGCGGATGACCGAGCCGAAGGTGTCCGGCTCGCCGAGCGGGTCGACCTCGACGGCGGTGTGCACGGGCACGCTGAGGGCGCTGGCGACGATGTGTTCGCGCTCGGCGATGATCGGGCCCTCGAAGCGCTGGACGTACTCCAGCGGCGCTCCCGTGACCGCGGCCACATCCTCGGCGGACATGCCGGCGCGGATGTGCGCCTGCACCTCCCGCGGCGACAGCTTCGGCGCCTCCGTCGAGGCCTGCTGCCTCACCTGGCGGATGCGCGACTGCAGCGTCTCATCGACGGCGATGCGGAATCGCTCACCGTCGTCGCCGACGGCGACGATCGCGCCGTTCTCGACCCCGATGACCTTCAAATCCTGCATGTGCATGCCTTCCGAGCTCGTACGTACCGGGCCAGGATGCCACGAGAACGGGGGGAGTCAGGGGAATAGCGCGGGCGTGCCGGAAGTTGAACGGTGAGCCTGCACTGAGAGCCTCCTGAACGGTTTTGCTATTCGCAGGCGATTGATGCAAACTATGGCCGCCGATTGCGAGAATCGGCCGTTACGTACGAGAAGTGGATGGGCATGGCAACGGATTACGACGCACCGCGGAAGACCGAGGACGACTCCGAGTCGATCGAGGCCCTCAAGGAGCGGGTTCCGGACAAGATGTCCGGTGTCGTGGACGTCGAGGACGCGGACAACCCGGGTGGCTACGAGCTCCCCGGCGCCGACCTGTCGGACCTCGACCTCGACGTCGTCGTGCTGCCTCCCCAGGCTGACGAGTTCACCTGCGTGAACTGCTTCCTGGTGAAGCACCGGTCGCAGATCGACCACGAGACGAAGCTCGGACCGATCTGCGTGGAGTGCGCCGCCTGAGCCGACGCACCGCACTGACGATGTCCCTCCTCTTAAGAAGAGGGGCGCGCCTCACCGAGAACCCGGACCAGCTGGTCCGGGTTTCTTGTTGAGAGGAGCCAGTAGGGCGTCGGGTCCTGCGCGTCGTCGACCGGAACCTTGACCACGGGCGTGATCCAGCCGCGGATGAGCAGCCAGGCGCGCGCGTCGAGCCGCTGCCCGCGCTGCAGCGTCGCGGCGTCGCCGGTGTAGGCGGCCGGCTCCCCGATCAGGGCGAGCGGGATGCGTGCGTTGCCGGCGATCAGCTCCTCCCGCGTCACCCGGATCGTCGGCGCGGAGACGATCAGCGCGACGACGATCGCCGCATAGAAGAGGAGCGAGAGGACCACGCCGACGGTCAGGTTGATGGGCGCGAAGACGAGCATGACGGCCGGGATGACGAGCAGGGTGGCGATGAAGAGCCAGGGGGTCGCCCAGAGCCGTTCGCGGTAGAGGTCCATGCTCCCTATTCGACCAGACTTCTGCACTACCCTCGACACGTGACCGATACCGTCGACGTCCCGATCATCGCCGAGCGGGTCCCCGCCTACGCCCACCCCGGCGACGCCGGGGCCGATCTGTGCGCTGCGGAGGCGGTGACGCTGGGGCCGGGGGAGCGGCACACGGTGCCGACGGGCGTGTCGATCGCGCTGCCGGAGGGCTACGCCGCGTTCGTCGTCCCGCGCAGCGGATTGGCCATGCGGCACGGGATCACCATCGTGAACGCGCCGGGCACGGTCGACGCCGGCTACCGCGGCGAGATCCGCGTGACCGTCCTCAACACGGACAGGTCGATGCCGTACGATATCGCCGTCGGCGACCGGATCGCCCAGCTGATCGTCATGCCGGTCACGCGCGCCCGGTTCATCCCCGTCGACAGCCTCCCGGACAGCCACCGCGGCACAGCGGGCTTCGGCTCGTCCGGCTACACCGTCACCCAGTCAGGAGACCACGCGTGAGCGACAGCACCGAGAACCCGGCCGAGCTCGAGCAGCACGAGCAGGACGGCGACCTCGAGCAGGGCGCGCCCGACGAGAAGTCGGCACCCGAGGACCGCGAGACCGAGGGGCCGCTCGACGAGAGCGAGGCCAACCCGGTCCGGCCGTACGTCGACCTGGGCGGCGTGAAGATCCTCCCGCGCGAGGGCCTCCACCTGCGCCTGGAGGTCGAGGAGGAGACTCAGCGGGTCGTCGCCGTGGGGCTCGACTACGCGGGCTCGACCCTGCAGGTCCAGCCGTTCGCCGCTCCGCGCTCCACCGGCCTGTGGCACGAGATCCGGGGCCAGATCGCGGAGCAGGTGCAGCGCCAGGGTGGGCGCATCACCGAGCGCGACGGCGTTTTCGGCCCCGAGCTGATCGCCGAGATCCCGGTCGCCGCGCCGCAGGGCGCTCCGGGCGAGACCCGCGTCGCACGGTTCATCGGCGTGGACGGGCCGCGCTGGTTCCTCCGCGGCGTCATCGCGGGCGACGCGGCCGTGAAGCCGGAGGCCGCCGCGCTCGTCGAGGACCTCTTCCGCAGCATCGTCGTGGTGCGCGGCTCGGTCCCGATGCCCCCGCGCGACCTCATCCCTCTCCGCATGCCCGCCGCGCCCACCGCGGGCGGCGCCGCCGACTCCTACACGTCCCTCTGAGGCGCGGCATGAGCGACCAGGATCGCCGGGAGCCGCGCCCCGAGGACGCGGACGCCGTCGCCGCCGGCATCGGCGAGAACCTCGCCAAGGCCGCGCGCAAGTCCGGTCTCGGCCAGCTGACGGACTCCGACGCGCCCACCGGCGCCGCGCTGCTCGGCGCGCTCGGCGGCGTGCGCGGACTGCTGGAGACGATCCTCCCCGGCCTCGTCTTCCTGATCCTGTTCACCTTCACGCAGAATGTGCCGCTCTCGATCGGGTGCTCGGTGGCCGTCGCGATCGTGTTCACCGTGGTCCGCGTGATCGGCAAGACCCCGGTGACCCAGGCCGTCGCGGGTCTCATCGGCGTCGGCGCCTCGGCGATCCTGGCGCTCATCACGGGCCGCGGCGAGGACAACTTCGTGCTCGGGATCTGGACCAACGTCGCTTACGGCGCCGCCCTCCTGATCTCGATCCTGGTGCGCTGGCCGCTGATCGGCCTGGCGGCCGGCTACCTGATGGGCGACGGCCTCGCCTGGCGCTCCGTGCGGTCGAAATTCCGCGTCATGCAGGCGCTGACGTTCCTCTGGTTCCTGCTCTTCGCCGCCCGTCTGCTGGTCCAGGTCCCGCTTTACCTCGCCCACACGCCGGAGGCGACGAGCGCGCTCGGCCTGGCCAAGCTGCTGATGGGCGTGCCGCTCTACGCGCCCCTCCTGCTGATCACCTACTTCGTCGTGCGCGGGCAGTTCCCGCAGAAACCGGCCGCCGGGCAGCGCCCCGCCGGTCAGAATCCCGCGCAGGGTTAGCGGCGCGGGACCGGGGGAGACGGGGATGCTCGACGCGCGCACGAGGGAGGGGCTCACCGGCGCGCAGGTGGCCGAGCGGCGCGCCGACGGGCGCGTGAACGCCCAGCGCCAGCCGACCTCCCGATCGCTCGCCGACATCCTGCGCGAGAACATCTTCACGCTGTTCAACGGCATCCTGACCGCGTGCTTCGTCGCGGTGGTGCTGCTGGGCGATCTGCGCGACGGCTTCTTCTTCGGCGTTGTGGTCGTGAACGCCCTGATCGGGATCGTGCAGGAGGTCAGGGCCAAGCTGGTCCTCGACCGGGCGGCGCTGCTCGCCGCGCCCGAGAGCCGGGTGCGCCGCGACGGCGAGGTCGTGGCCGTCGCGCTGGACGACGTGGTGCTCGACGACCTGCTGGTGCTGCGCCCCGGCGACCAGCTGCCGGCGGACGCCGTGGTACTCGAGAGTACCGGCCTCGCCGTCGACGAGTCGCTGCTAACGGGGGAGTCGGAGCCGATCTTCGCCGACGAGGGCGCGCGCCTGCTCTCCGGCTCGCACGTCGTCGCCGGCACCGGGTACGCGGTGGTCACCGCGGTCGGCGCCGACTCGTACGCGGGGCGGCTCACCGGCGAGATCCGGCGGCACTCGCTGGTCCGCTCGGAGCTGCGGGAGGCCACCAACCGCATCCTCGTCTACCTCTCGTGGGTGCTGGGCCCGCTCATCCTGCTGACGCTGATCGGCCGCGTGCTGGCCTACGGAGGCTTCTCCGCGCTGTTCGTGGACGACCGCTGGCGGCGGGCGCTGCTCGACGCGGTCGCCGCGGTGGTCGGCATGATCCCCGAGGGGCTCGTCCTGCTGACGAGTCTGGCGTTCGGCGTGGCGGCCATCCAGCTCGCCGCGCGCAAGGTGCTGGTGCAGGAGCTCGCGGCGGTGGAGGTGCTGGCCCGCGTCGATGTGCTCTGCCTCGACAAGACCGGAACGCTGACCACGGGCGAGCTGGTCCTGGAGCGGACCGAGACCCTGGCCGGGCCGGTGCCGGAGCAGCAGGCGCACGTGGCGCTCGCGGCGTTCGGCTCGGACGACGCGGGCAACGCGACGGCCGGCATCCTGAGCAGCCGGTTTCGGGCGGAGGGCTACCGGGTGCTGCGCCGCATCCCGTTCAGCTCGGCCACGAAGTACAGCGGCGTCGTGATCGAGGACGCCGGCGCACAGAGCGCCTGGGTGCTCGGCGCGCCGGAGCGCGTGCTCGCCGACCATCCCGAGGCGGCGGCCAGGGCTGCCGCGATCGCCGCGACCGGCCGCAGGACGCTCGCCCTGGCCCGCGCCGTCGGCGCGCTGCCGGAGGGCACCCACGTCCCGCTCACGGGCGTCGCCCTCGAACCGGCCTGCCTGGTGGTGCTGGGCGAGACGCTGCGTGCGGAGGCGCCGGCGACGCTCGGCTACTTCGGCGAGCAGACCGTGCGCGTCGTCGTGATGTCGGGGGACAATCCCCTGACCGTCGCGGCCATCGCGCAGGAGCTGGGTCTCGAGGGGGAGGCGGTGGACGCCTCCACGCTGACCACGGACGAGGAGCTGGCGCGCGCCCTCGAGACGGCCAGCGTGTTCGGGCGGGTGTCACCTCAGCAGAAGCGCTCAGCCGTCGGCCTGCTGCAGCAGCAGGGCCGGACGGTCGCCATGACCGGTGACGGCGTCAACGACGCGATGGCGGTGAAGGACGCGGACCTCGGCATCGCGATGGGCACCGCGACCGCGGCGACGAAGGCGGTGTCGCGGCTCGTGCTGCTCGACGACCGGTTCGACCGGCTCCCGAACGTGCTGGCCTCCGGCCGGCGCGTGATCGCGAACGTGGAGCGCGTCTCCAACATCTTCCTGGCGAAGACGGTCTACGGCATCCTGCTCGCGCTGGTGAGCGCGATCGTGCTGTGGCCCTTCCCGTTCCTGCCGCGGCAGCTGACCCTGGTGTCGACGTTGGCGATCGGCATCCCCTCCTTCTTCCTCGCGCTGGCTCCGAACAAGCGCATCTACACGCCGGGTGTGCTGCACCGGGTGCTGCGGTACTCCATCCCGACCGGGATCATCGCGGGGCTCGCAGCGGTGGTCGCCTACGCCCCGCTGTACCGCTCGGTGCCGCTGCACGAGGCGCGGAGCGTCACGACCGTCGCGCTGTTCACGGTCTCGCTGTGGATCCTCGCGGTGCTCACCCGGCCGCTGACCGGGGCCAGGATCGGGCTGCTGGGCGCGGTCGCGGCCGCCTTCGTGCTGGTGTGCGTCATCCCGTTCACGGCGTCGTTCTTCGAGATGCACCTGACGCTGTCGTGGCAGCTGACGTGGGGCGTCCTGGTCGGCGTCGTCGGCGCGGTGGGGGTGGAGGCGTTCTATCGCTTCGCGAAGCGGCGCGCCCTGGTGTTCGACCGCCTCTGAGCGTGCTAGTTTTATCTTGACGTCAAGATAAATGTCGGCCCGCAGGACTTAGGCTTGCCTTGCTGGAAACGCGCTTCGACGGACGACGAAGATGAACAAGGCGTGCGTGAACATCGCCTGCCGATGAAGGAGAGGGCATTGTGTCTGCAGTGAACAGCTTCGGTGCGAAGAGGACCCTGACGGTCGGGTCGAAGGACTACACGATCTTCGGGATCGACACCGTCGACGGCTACCGGAAGCTCCCGTTCAGCCTCAAGGTGCTGCTCGAGAACCTGCTTCGCACGGAGGACGGCGCGAACATCACCGCCGACCACATCCGTGCCCTCGGCTCCTGGGACCCGGCGGCCGAGCCCAACACCGAGATCCAGTTCACGCCCGCGCGCGTGATCATGCAGGACTTCACCGGTGTGCCGTGCATCGTCGACCTCGCCACCATGCGCGAGGCCGTGTCGGCGCTCGGCGGCGACCCCAAGAAGATCAACCCGCTGGCCCCGGCCGAGATGGTCATCGACCACTCCGTCATCGCCGACCTGTTCGGCCAGCCGGACGCGCTCGAGCGCAACACCGACATCGAGTACGAGCGCAACGGCGAGCGCTACCAGTTCCTGCGCTGGGGCCAGACCGCGTTCGACGACTTCAAGGTCGTCCCGCCGGGGACCGGCATCGTGCACCAGGTCAACATCGAGTATCTGGCCCGCGTCACCATGACCCGCGAGGTCGGCGGCGAACTTCTCGCCTACCCGGACACCTGCGTCGGCACCGACTCGCACACCACGATGGTCAACGGCCTCGGCGTGCTCGGCTGGGGCGTCGGCGGCATCGAGGCCGAGGCCGCGATGCTCGGCCAGCCCGTGTCGATGCTCATCCCCAAGGTCGTCGGCTTCAAGCTGACCGGCGCCATCCCGACCGGCGTGACCGCGACCGACGTCGTGCTCACCATCACGCAGATGCTGCGCAAGCACGGCGTGGTCGGCAAGTTCGTCGAGTTCTACGGCGCCGGCGTCGCGGAGGTCCCGCTCGCCAACCGCGCCACCATCGGCAACATGAGCCCCGAGTTCGGCTCCACCGCCGCCATGTTCCCGATCGACGAGGTCACCCTCGACTACCTGCGCCTCACCGGGCGCAGCGAGGAGCAGGTGCAGCTGGTCGAGGAGTACTCCAAGGCGCAGAGCCTGTGGCATGACCCGGAGAGCGAGCCGGTCTTCAGCGAGTACCTCGAGCTCGACCTCTCGACGGTCGTCCCGTCGATCGCCGGCCCGAAGCGCCCGCAGGACCGCATCGAGCTGAGCGTTGCGAAGGACCAGTTCGAGAAGGACCTCGTCGACTACGCCGACATCTCGCACGACCTGGTCGACCTGACGATCTCCGAGTCCTTCCCGGCCTCCGACCCCGGAGAGCTGCAGCCGGAGGACGACCACAGCACGCACGTCCACACGCACCACAGCCACGCGCCGAAGACGGCCTCGAGCCCCACCCCGGTCAAGCTGGCCAACGGCGAGGACTTCGTGCTCGACCACGGCGCGGTCGCGATCGCGGCGATCACCTCCTGCACCAACACCTCCAACCCGTCGGTCATGCTCGCCGCCGGCCTGCTCGCCCGCAACGCGGCGAAGAAGGGCCTCAAGGCCAAGCCGTGGGTCAAGACCACGCTGGCGCCGGGCTCGAAGGTCGTCACCGACTACTACGAGAAGGCGGGCCTCACCAAGGACCTCGAGGCCCTCGGCTTCTACACGGTCGGCTACGGCTGCACCACCTGCATCGGCAACTCGGGCCCGCTGCTCGACGAGATCTCCGAGGCGGTCAACCAGAACGACCTCGCGGTCACCGCGGTGCTCTCGGGCAACCGCAACTTCGAGGGCCGGATCAACCCCGACGTGAAGATGAACTACCTGGCCAGCCCGCCGCTGGTCATCGCGTACGCGCTCGCCGGCTCGATGAACTTCGACTTCGAGGTCGACCCGCTCGGCACGGACAGCGAGGGCAACGACGTCTTCCTCAAGGACATCTGGCCGGACGCCGCCGAGGTGCAGGAGACGATCGACACCTCGATCAACGAGGGCATGTTCACTCACCAGTACGCGTCGGTCTTCGAGGGCGACGAGCGCTGGAAGTCGCTCGCCACCCCGACCGGCTCGGTGTTCGAGTGGGACGAGAAGTCGACCTACGTGCGCAAGCCCCCGTACTTCGACGGCATGACGCTCGAGACCACCCCGGTCACCGACATCACCGGCGCCCGCGTGATGGCCAAGCTCGGCGACTCGGTCACCACCGACCACATCTCGCCCGCCGGCTCCATCAAGGCGGACAGCCCGGCCGGCCGCTACCTCACCGAGCACGGCATCGACCGCAAGGACTTCAACTCCTACGGCTCGCGCCGCGGCAACCACGAGGTGATGATCCGCGGCACGTTCGCGAACATCCGGCTCAAGAACCAGCTGCTGGACGGCGTGGAGGGCGGCTACACCCGCGACTTCACCCAGCCCGAGGGTCCCCAGGCGTTCATCTACGACGCGTCGCAGAACTACCAGGCGCAGGGCATCCCGCTCGTCGTCCTCGGCGGCAAGGAGTACGGCTCCGGCTCGTCGCGCGACTGGGCGGCGAAGGGCACCAGCCTTCTCGGCGTCCGCGCGGTGATCACGGAGAGCTTCGAGCGCATCCACCGCTCGAACCTCATCGGCATGGGCGTCGTCCCGCTGCAGTTCCCCGCCGGCGAGTCGGCGGACTCGCTCGGCCTCGACGGCACCGAGATCATTTCGATCACGGGCCTGGAGGAGCTGAACGAGGGCCGCACGCCCAGGACCGTCCACGTCGTCGCCGAGCCGAGCGAGCACTCGCCCGCCGGCAAGCAGACCGTCGAGTTCGACGCGGTCGTCCGCATCGACACCCCCGGTGAGGCCGACTACTACCGCAACGGCGGCATCCTGCAGTACGTGCTGCGGAGCCTGGTCTGACCGACCGTCGGCACGGCACGAGGAGGCTCGGAATCGACTGGTTCCGAGCCTCCTCGGCGTCGGGCGAGCCTACACTCGAACCTATGAGCATCCTCGAGACCATTCACGGGCCGCGCGATCTCGACCGGCTCACGGAACGGGAGCTCGAGCGGCTGGCGGCGGAGGTGCGCGCCTTCCTCGTGGCGAACGTCGCGAAGACCGGCGGCCACCTCGGGCCGAACCTCGGCGTCGTCGAGACGACGATCGCGATCCACCGCGTCTTCGACTCCCCGCGGGACGCGGTCGTCTTCGACACCGGGCACCAGTCGTACGTGCACAAGCTGCTCACCGGCCGCCAGGACTTCTCGCAGCTGCGGCAGAAGGGCGGCCTCGCCGGCTACCCGCAGCGCTCGGAGTCCGAGCACGACATCGTGGAGAGCTCGCACGCCTCCTCGTCCCTGTCGTGGGCCGACGGCATCTCGCGCGCGTTCGAGATGACCGGCCAGAACGACCGCCACGTCGTCGCGGTGGTGGGCGACGGCGCCCTCACCGGCGGGATGACGTGGGAGGCGCTCAACAACATCAGCGACGACAACAACCGCAGCCTGATCATCGTCGTCAACGACAACGGGCGCTCGTACGCGCCCACGATCGGCGGGATGGCGCGCTTCCTCAACACCGTGCGGACGCGCCGCGGCTACCGCAGCCTGTACCTCACGAGCCGCCGCGCGTTCGACAAGCTCGGCACGCCGGGGCGCTCGTTCTACCGCGGGGTGCGGGGCGGCCTGCACGGCTTCCTGAGCCGGTTCTCGAACAACGAGGCGCTCTACTCGAACCTCGACATCAAGTACATCGGGCCCGTCCACGGCCACGACATCGCGGCGATGGAGGAGGCGCTGCGCCAGGCGAAGAACTACGGCGCGCCCGTCATCGTCCACGCGATCACGCAGAAGGGGCGCGGCTACGAGCCCGCCCTGCGCGACGTCGCCGACCAGTTCCACGCCGTGGGGCAGATCGACCCGGAGACGGGGGAGCCGGTGAGCAGCTCCTCCAAGCCGAGCTGGACCGGCGTCTTCGCGGACGAGATCGTCGCGCTGGCCGAGCAGAACCCGAAGCTCGTCGGCATCACGGCCGCGATGCTGCGGCCGACCGGCCTGCACAAGTTCGCCGAGCGCTTCCCGGACCGGGTGCACGACGTCGGCATCGCCGAGCAGCACGCGGTCACGAGCGCGGCGGGGCTCGCATTCGGCGGCCTCCACCCGGTGGTCGCGATCTACGCCACCTTCATGAACCGCGCCTTCGACCAGGTGCTGATGGATGTGGGCCTGCACAAGGCGGGCGTGACGTTCGTGCTCGACCGCGCCGGCGTCACCGGCCCGGACGGGCCCAGCCACCACGGCATCTGGGACCTCGCCATCCTCCAGGTCGTGCCGAACATCCGGCTGGCAGCGCCGCGCGACGGCACGCGGTTCCGCGAGGAGCTGGCGGAGGCCGTGGCGGTCGACGACGCCCCCACCGTGCTGCGCTTCCCGAAGGGCAACGTGCAGCCCGACATCGACGCGGTGCGCCGGCTCGACGACGGCGTCGACGTGCTGCGCGAGGGCGACTCGAAGGACGTCCTGCTCGTCGCGGTCGGCCCGATGGCCGAGCTGGGGCTGACGGTCGCCGACCGGCTCGCGGCGCAGGGGATCGGCGCCACGGTGGTCGACCCGCGCTGGGTCGTTCCCGTGCCGCGCAGCATCCTCGACCTCGCCGCAGAGCACCGCATCGTGGTGACGCTGGAGGACGGCATCCGGGTCGGCGGCATCGGCACCCGCGTGCGCCAGGACCTCCGCGAGGCCGGCATCGACACCGCGGTGGACGAGCTGGGGCTGCCCGACGCGTTCATCGACCACGCCACCCGCGAGGAGATCCTCGAGGAGGCCGGGCTCACGCCGCAGAAGATCGCCCGCGACCTCGTCGCGCAGGTGCTGGGGAGCCGGGTGCCGATCGCGCGTCCGCTGCCCGAGGAGGAGCTCAGCCGGCGCAACCTCGACGCCTAGCCCGCACGCGGCGGCGCGGTCAGAGCAGCTGGTCGAAGATCCGCGTCACGCGGTCCCAGTGGGTCGCCTGCGGCGTCCGCAGCTTCTCGTCCACGATGCGGAAGCTGTGCACCAGCGCCACGCCGATCCCGCCGACGATGCCGGGCAGCGCGGCCTGGGTGTCGTCGGCGAGCGGGAGGTCGAGCGGCGTGCGCCGCCCGAGCACGTCGAGCACCGCCTCCAGCGACACCGGCTCATCAAGCGCCGTGAAGGCGTCGATCGACTCCTGCAGCCCCGCCGTGATGGGGAGGTCCTGCGGCTGGACGGCGTCATGGCCGTTCGCGGCGGCCGTCTCGACGGCGCGCAGCAGCAGGTCGTGCAGCTTGCCGCTGAGGAAGTCGTCGAAGCGGCGGAAGTCGTTCTTGTCGACGTCGAGGTTCGCCGCACGGTGGAAGAACGTCTCGAACGCGCTCAGCCCGAACAGGTGCATGGCCGAACGGTACCGCTCGGGGGTCGCGCGGGAACAGGGGTGATCCGCGCGGCCGAGGGCTCACGCGAACCGGTACACGTGCTCCACCGCGCCGCTCGGGAAGGTCGTCGTGCCGGAGAGCACGAGGGGCCGGCTCGCGCCCGACACCGGCAGCAGCGGTTTGCCGGAGCCGACGAGCACGGGCACGTACGTGACGTGCAGCTCGTCGAGCAGCCCACGGTCGGCGAACTGCGCTGCGAGGTCACCGCCGCCGACCACCCAGACGTCGCGGTCGCCCGCCGCCGATCTGACCTCCGCGTCGAGCTGCGCGATGTCGCCGGAGAAGAAGGTGACGTCGGCCCCCTCGCGGACGGCCGGGGTGCCGTGCGTGACGACCCAGACCGGCAGGCCGGGGTAGGGCCAGTCACCGGGCTCGGCCAGGATGAACTCGTACGTGCGGGCCCCCATGACGAGCGCCCCGATGCCGGAGAGGAAGGTCTGGTAGTGCGCGTCGAACTCCTCGAACCCGAACTGCAGCAGCCAGTCGATGCGGTCGTCGGTGTCGGCGATGAAGCCGTCGATGGAGGAGGCGACATAGTACGTCGTGCGGGTCATGTGAGGACGCTAGCAGGAGGCTCGGACACTCTTGACCGCCTGCTCCGAACGGGTCGTAGTGTGGCGGTATGAAGACGATCACACTCGGCACGGAGAAGCTCGCCGTCTCGCGGCTCGGCCTGGGCTGCATGGGCATGTCGGCGTTCTACACCGGCGCGGGGCAGGACGATGCCGGCTCGATCCGCACCATCCACCGCGCCATCGACCTCGGCGTCACCCTGTTCGACACGGCCGAGATCTACGGCCCGTACACCAACGAGGAGCTGGTGGGCCGCGCGCTCGCCGGCCACCGCGACGAGGTGGTCGTCGCCACGAAGTTCGGCATGCGGCCCGACCCGGAGAACCCGCAGCGCCGCATCCTCGACGGCTCACCGGAGAACGTGCGCCGGTCGGTCGAGGGGTCGCTGCGCCGGCTGAACACCGACCGGATCGACCTCTACTACCAGCACCGGATGGACCCTGGCACGCCCATCGAGGAGACCGTCGGCGCGCTGGTCGATTTGGTGAAGGAGGGCAAGATCCTGCACTACGGCCTGTCGGAGGCGGCGCCGGAGACGATCCGCCGCGCCAACGCCGTGCACCCGGTCACGGCCATCCAGACCGAGTACTCGCTGTGGACGCGCGACCCCGAGGCGGAGGTGCTGCCGACGGTGCGCGAGCTCGGCATCGGCTTCGTGCCGTACTCGCCGCTCGGCCGCGGCTTCCTGACCGGCTCGATCCGCTCGCTCGACCAGCTGTCGCCGGACGACTTCCGCCGGTTCAACCCGCGCTTCGAGGGCGACAACCTGGAGGCGAACATCCGCATCGTCGAGCAGGTGGACGAGGTCGCACGGCAGGTCGGCGCGACGCCCGGGCAGGTCGCCCTCGCCTGGCTGCTCGCGAAGGGCGACGACATCGCGCCCATCCCGGGCACCACGAAGGTCGAGAACCTGGAGCAGAACGTCGCGGCCGACGGGCTGGAGCTCAGCCCCGAGCAGCTCGCGCAGCTGGACGACGTGGCCGCCCCGGTCGGCGACCGGTACGCGGACATGACGCCGCTGAACCGCTGAGCCGCTGCCGCCGAGCCACCGGCTCGCCGCGGCGCGGGTCAGGCGCGCCGGAGGCGCACGCGGAGCGTCCTCGCTTCCGGGCGGAGGGCGTGCTCCAGCCAGACGTCCGGCCCGCAGGCTGCAGAGCCGACGCCGTGCTGCGCGGCGTCAACGATGAGCTGCGTCGTCGTGGACGCCGGCAGCTCGTGCGGGTGGCCGGCGGCGGCGAGCTGCTGCGGGGTGTGCCGGCTGAGCGTGAAGCCCGGGAGGCGACCGCGTCCGTCCCGGATGAACTCCCATTGGAGGAACGCCCCCTCCGAACCGTTGAGCGACAGGCTCCGGACCTCGGAGCGGTGGCCGGTCTCCTGCGGGCGCGCGTACTCGATCGAGAGGTCGTCGACCGTCGCCGTGTAGCGCCCGACCCGGGCCGCCCGGATGCTGTCGGGGTAGGACTCCAGCGGGCCGAGCCCGAACCACTCGGCGCCCGTGACGGCCGGCGCGCCGTCGGCGTCCGGCAGCTCGAACCGGACGCCGATGCGCGGCCAGACCGAGGTCCAGCCGGTCGACGGCTCGATCTCGACCCGGAGCTCCAGGTCGCCGTCGACGTCGGTCCAGACCTGCTCGACCGTCACCGACGCCGTGGCGTTCGCCGCGGAGACGCGCGTGATGGTCCGCAGGGCGCCGGGCGCCTCCTCCACCGACACCAGCCGGTGCACGAGCCGGTCCAGGCCCTGCGCGCGCCAGAGCTGTGCGCTGGAGGTGCCGGGGATGCTCGCGTCGCTGCCCTCGGGGTTGCTGTAGCCGCCCTCGTCGTTGTCGGTGGGGGCGCGGAACAGCTCCAGCAGGGGCCCGCGGACGGCGTGGCCGGCGAGCCGGACGAGACGCCCGCCCTCGAACTCCGCGGCCCCCAGCATGAGGTCGCCGGCACCCGGCCGCCAGCCGTGCACCCGGGCGGGGGTCGGCGGCCCGGCGACCCGGCGTCGCGCGGTCTGCGGAGTGGCGGCCTGCGGAACCGCGGCATGCGGAACCGCGGCGTGCCCGGTCGCCACGACGTGCCCCGCTGGCGCCCACGACGCCTCCTCCGCCAGCACCGCCTCGACGGTCAGCCACGTCTCGCCCGCCGCGGCGACCGGGGCCGGCGGCAGCGCGACCGACGCGGACGACCCCGCGGCGATCACCGGAACGTCGAGCACGCCGTCGGCCACCGTGCGGCCGTCGTGCTCGACCCGCCAGACGAACCGAAGGTCGGCCGTGCTCGCGCTGTGCCGGTGGTTGGACACGACCACCTCGCGGTCGCCGAACGCGAACCGGATCGGCTGCACGACCGCCGCGAACTCGTGGAGGCCCGGTGTCGGCACGCCCGAGCTCAGCACCATCCCGTCCATCACGAAGTTGCCGTCGTGGACCACTTCGCCGAAGTCACCGCCGTAGCCGTAGAACGGCGTGCCGTCGGCCGTCTGCGTCAGGAGTCCGTGGTCGCGCCACTCCCACACGAACCCGCCGTGCAGGCGCGGCAGCTCGTCGACCAGGGCCTCGTACCGGTCGAGTCCGCCGGGGCCGTTGCCCATCGCGTGGGCGTACTCGCACATCAGGAACGGCTTGGTGCGCTGCCGGGCGCCCTGCGCCGGGGTGCAGCCGAGCAGCGGGGCGAGCGAGCCGTCGGTGCCGATCTCGCGCGTCTCCAGCAGCGACGGGTACATGCGCGAGTACACGTCGGTGTACTCGCCGGTGTAGTCGCCCTCGTAGTGCACCGGCCGCTCGGGGTCCCTGGCCCGCACCCATGCGGCCATCGCAGCCAGGTTCGCGCCGGTGCCCGCCTCGTTCCCGAGCGACCAGACGATCACGCTCGGGTGGTTCTTGTCGCGCTCCACCGTCCGCTCGATGCGATCGAGGTACGCCTCGCGCCAGCGGGCGTCGTCGCTGGGATTCCCGGCCCAGTCGTGCATGGCGAAGCCGTGCGTCTCGAGGTCGCACTCCAGCACGACCCAGAGCCCGAGCTCGTCCGCCAGCTCCAGCAGGCGCGGGTGCGGCGGGTAGTGGCTCGTGCGGATGGCGTTGACGTTGAAGCGCTTCATGAGCGCCAGGTCCTCGCGCGCGTGCGCCTCGTCGAACACGCGGCCGCGCTCGGGATGCGTCTCGTGCCGGTTCATGCCGTGGAAGACGACGCGCCGGCCGTTGACCAGCAGCCGGTCGCCGCGGATCTCGACCGTCCGGAACCCGACGCGCAGGGACGCCGTCTCGCCGCGGGAGGCCACGGTCGCGTCGTACAGGCGCGGAGCCTCGGCGCTCCACGGCTCGGCCGGCCCGACCTCGACGCGCGCGACGGCGGCGGGGGAGTCCCATACCGCCTCCACACCCAGCTCGGGGATGCGGAGGGTCACCGGATACGCGCCGGCGTCGGCGACGACCTCGGGGTCCACCCAGCCGGTGCCGCCGTCCACCTCCCATCCGGTGCGCAGCCAGACGTCGCCGAGCCCGTCGAGCGGCCGGGAGACGAGCGTCACGTCGCGGAAGATCCCGGGCAGCCACCACTGGTCCTGGTCCTCGAGGTAGCTGGCGGGCGACCACTGGTGCACGCGGACCGCGAGGAGGTTGTCGCCCGGCCGCACGAGCCCGGTGACGTCGAACTCCTGCGCGAGCCGGCTGCCGGTGCCGACACCGACCTCCTCGCCGTTCAGCCACACCCGGTAGAGCGACTCGACGCCGTCGAACCGCAGCGCGACACGGGCGCCGGCCGGCCAGTCGCCGGGGAGCGTGAAGCTGCGGCGGTAGTCGCCGGTCGGGTTCTCGTCGGGGACGTGCGGCGGGTCCACCGGGAACGGGAACTGCACGTTGGTGTAGGCGGGCCGCCCGTACGCGCCGTCGCCGTGCAGCACCCAGTGCGCCGGCACGGGGAGGCGGTCCCAGCCGCTGTCGTCGAGCTCCGGCTCGGCCACGTCGTCCGGGAGGGCGGCGTGCGCGAAGTAGCGGAAGGCCCAGTCGCCGTTCAGCGAGAGCGACGGCGCGTCGGTGCGCAGCCAGGACCGCGGCGCGAGGCGGGCGCCACGGCCCGGGGCGGTGTCGGAGAGGTAGGCGGGGGGAAGCACGGCGGTCACGGCTCTGTCACGGCTCCTTCGGCGTCGGATAGCATCGACCGTAGTCGAAAACAATTCGAGTGACCTAATTTGGGAGTGCCGTGTCCGACCCGACGCTGTCCGAGCGCCCGGCCCGCCGCCGCGGCCCCTACGCGAAGACCGCCGCCCGCCGGCAGCACATCGTGGAGCAGGCGTACGCCGTCTTCGCCAGCCGCGGCTACCACGCCGGCTCGCTGCGCGAGATCGCGACGGCCGCCGGGGTGAGCCTCAGCAGCCTCCAGCACCACTTCTCGTCCAAGGAGGAGCTGCTCGTCGCCGTGCTCGCCCGCCGCGACGAGCTCGGTGGAGGCTGGCGCGAGTTCGCCTCCGACCTCCCGTTCCCCGAGCACATCGTCGGGCAGGCCGAGGCGAACCGCCGCATCCCCGGCCTCATCGCCCTGTACGCCGTGCTCTCCGCGGAGGCCGTCACCGCGGGACACCCCGGCCGCGACTACTTCGTCGCCCGCTACGACGCGCTGCGCGCGTCGTACACCGCCGAGTTCGTCGCGCTGCGCGACGACGGACACCTGCGCGCCGGGGTCGACCCGGCGCTCGCCGCGGCCACGGTCATCGCGCTCTGGGAGGGTGTCGAGCTCCAGTGGCTCTACGCCCCCGAGCGCATCGACGCGCCCGCCGCCCTCCGCGCCTACCTCGACCTCGTGATCACCTAGCCGCGGCCCAGCAGCCCCCGAGCACAGGAAAAACGCCCCCGATCGGCCGGATCGAGGGCGTTTTTCCTGTGCTCGGCGGCTGGTGCCGGACCGGGGGCTACTGCACGCCGCGGATGGGCGGGTGGTGGAAGGTGTCCGCGAAGACGCGCTCGGAGGCGCCGACGCGGTCGAGGTACGGCGTGATCCCGCCCATCTGGAACGGGAAGCCGGCGCCAAGGATCATGCAGAGGTCGATGTCCTCCGGCGCCTCCACCACGTGGTCGTCGACGAGCATGCGGTGGATCTCGTCGGCGAGGCCGTCCTCCAGGCGCCGGAGGATGTCCTCCTTCGTCCACGGGTTCGTCCCGCCGGACACGATCTTGGCCGCGCCCTTGTCGACGCCCTTGATCTTGCCCTTGCCGTCCTTCTCCAGCAGCGTGCCGTACTCGGCCAGCTTGTGGAGGTTCTCGCTGCGGTAGAACCGGTCGGGGAAGGCCGCGTGGTGCGTGTCGAGCACGTGCGCGCCGACCTTCAGCCCGACCAGGTCGAGCAGCTGGGAGGGCGGCATCGGCAGGCCCAGCGGCGCGATGGCCTCGTCGACGACCTCGAACGGGGTGCCGTCGTCGACCGCGTGCATCGCCTCGCCGAGGATCTTGGCGAGGATGCGGTTGACCACGAAGCCCGGGGTGTCGGCGGTGATGACCGCGTTCTTCTTGAGCGCGGCAGCGGTGACCATCGCGGTCGAGAGCGTCGCCTCGTCGGTGTGCGGCGTCTTCACGACCTCGATCAGCGGCATGACCGCGACCGGGGTGAAGAAGTGGAAGCCGACCAGCCGCTCCGGGTGCTTCAGCTTCGCGCCGATCTGCTCGACCGACAGCGAGGAGGTGTTGGTCGCCAGCACGGCCTCGTCGGAGAGGTGCTGCTCGACCTCCTCGAAGACGTTCTGCTTGACGGTCAGCTCTTCGAACACGGCCTCGATCACCCAGTCGCAGTCGGCGAAGTCGGCCTTGTCCGTGGTGCCGGTGACCAGCGCGCGGAGACGGTTCGCCTCGTCGGGCGAGATGCGGCCCTTCTCCTGGAGCTTGCCGATCTCGTCGTGGATGTACTGCACGCCCTTGTCGACGTGCGCCTGGTCGAGGTCGGTGATGACGACCGGCACCCGCAGGCGGCGGACGAACAGGAGGGCGAACTGGCTCGCCATGTAGCCGGCGCCGATGACGCCGATCTTGGTGACCTTCTTCGCCAGCTTCTTGTCCGGGGCGCCGGCCGGGCGCTTGGCCCGCTTCTGCACCAGGTTGAAGGCGTAGATGCTCGCGTGGAACTGGTCGCCCGAGATCAGCTCGGCCAGCGCGTCGTCCTCGAGTTCGAAGCCCGCGGCGCGGTCGTTGGACTTCGCCGCCTTCAGCAGGTCGAGCGCCTTGTACGGCGACTTCGGGACGGTGCCGATGCGGCTCTCCAGCATCTTGCGGGCGATGCCGATGGCGGCGTCCCACTTGACCATGCGCTCGAGCTTGCCCGGCACGTTGGGCCGCTTGACCTCGATCTCGCCGCCGATGACCCGGTCGGCCCACTTCAGCGAGTCCTCGAGGAAGTTCGCCGAGTCGAAGATCGCGTCGGCGATCCCCATGTCGAAGGCCTCCTGCGCCTTCAGCATGCGGTTCTGCTTGAGCGGGTTCTCGACGACGACCTTCAGGGCGTTCTCGATGCCGATGAGGTTCGGGAGGATGGTCGCGCCTCCCCAGCCCGGGATGAGCCCCAGGAACACCTCGGGCAGCGCGAAGCCGGCCACGTTGCGGTCGATGGTGCGGTAGTCGGCGTTGAGGCCGATCTCCACGCCGCCGCCGAGCGCGAGCCCGTTCGTGAAGACGAACGACGGCACGCCGAAGGTCGCCTGCTTGCCGAGCACGTGGTGGCCCAGCTGGGGGAGGAGCTTCGCGGCCTCCCGGCTGGGGATGTCGCTCACCCGGCTGAGGTCCGCGCCCGCGGCGAGGATGAACGGCTTGCCGGTCACGGCGACCGCGTCGATCTCGCCGCGCTTGGCGCGCTGGGTCAGCTCGTCGAAGACGGTGCCGAGCTCGAGGAGCGTCGCCGGCCCGAGCGTGTTCGGCCGGGTGTGGTCCCGTCCGTTGTCGAGCGTCACGAGGGCGAGCGTGCGGCCGCTGGGCAGCGTCACGTCCTTGGTGAGGGCGTGCGTGACGACCTCGTCGTCCGAGAAGGCGAGCAGGGGGGTGAAGTCGATGGTGCTGTAATCCGTCACGTCGCTGTCCTCAGTTCGCCTTCCGCGCGGCGCGCTTGTCGTAGTTCGGGTTCTCCCAGATCACGGTGCCGCCCTGGCCGAGGCCGACGCACATCGCGGTGATGCCGTAGCGCACCTCCGGGTGCTGCTCGAACTGGCGGGCGAGCTGGATCATCAGCCGGACGCCGCTCGCGGCCAGCGGGTGGCCGATCGCGATCGCGCCGCCCCACTTGTTGACCCGCGGGTCGTCGTCGTCGATGCCGAAGTGGTCGAGGAACGAGAGCACCTGGATGGCGAACGCCTCGTTGAGCTCGAACAGGCCGATGTCGTCGATCGTGAGGCCCGCCTTGCGGAGCGCCTTCTCGGTCGAGGGGACCGGGCCGATGCCCATGATCTCGGGCTCGACGCCGGCGAAGGCGAAGCTCACCATCCGCATCTTCGGGGTGAGGCCCAGCTCCTTCACTGCGTCGTGCGAGGCGAGCAGGCTCGCCGTCGCGCCGTCGGTGAGCGGCGACGAGTTGCCGGCGGTCACGCGGCCGTGCGGGCGGAACGGCGTCTTGAGCGTCGCCAGCCCCTCCAACGTGGTCTCCGGGCGCATGCCCTCGTCCTGCGTGGCGAGGCCCCAGCCGCTCTCGGAGCGGATCGCGACCGGGACGAGGTCGGGCTGGATGTCACCGCTGCCGTACGCCGCGGCGAGCTTCTGCTGGCTGCGCATCGCGAAGCGGTCGGCCCGCTCCTTGGTGAGTGCGGGGAAGCGGTCGTGGATGCGCTCGGCGGTCATACCCATGTTGAGCGCGTCCTCGGCGACCATCCGCTCCGAGAGGAAGCGCGGGTTGGGGTCGGCCCCGAAGCCCATCGGGTGCCGTCCCATGTGCTCGACGCCGCCGGCGATCACGAGGTCGTACGCGCCGAACGCGATCCCCGAGCCGAGGGTCGTGACGCTCGTCATCGCACCGGCGCACATCCGGTCGATGGCGAAGCCCGGCACGGACTTCGGCAGCCCGGCGAGCAGCGCCGCCGTGCGGCCCAGGGTGAGCCCCTGGTCGCCCTGCTGCGTCGTCGCGGCGATCGCCACGTCGTCGATGCGGTCCTTGGGCACCTGGGGGTTCCGCTCGAGCAGACCGATGATCGCCTTCACGACCAGGTCGTCCGCGCGGGTGTTCCAGTACTGCCCTTTCTCGCCGGCCCGCCCGAACGGAGTACGGACTCCGTCGACGAACACGACTTCGGTCTTATCGGCCACAGTGCCTCCCAATCAGGTCGACACGATCCTAAGGAGGGCTCCGCCGGGGCGCGGAATCGTTTGGTCGTTCCTACGAATCCGGCTCGGACGTGTCGTCGGCGCTTTGCACGCTTCCCACAAACGCGTCGGCGATCAGCTGTGAGGTTGCCTCAATCTGCCAGGCGCGTGCGCCATGCGCTGCGAGGGCCTCCCCGACGGTGTCCGCGGTGACCTCGGCGGGCGGCGCCCACGCGACGCGGCGCAGCGTCTCGGGCGTCAGCAGGTTCTCGAGCGGGATGCTGCGCTCCTCCGACAGCTCCGTGAGCGCGGCACGGGCGGCCTTCAACCGGGCGTCGGCGTCGGGGTTGCGGTCGGCCCAGGCACGCGGCGGCGGGAGGCTGTCGCCGTTGCCCCGCAGCACGGGCAGGTCGTCGGTGGTGCGGCCGGCCTCGATGGCGGCCCACCAGCGGTCGAGCTCGCTGCGGCTGGCGCGCCCGGTGAACTCGCGCAGCCCGGCCAGGGCGCGCTTGCTCTCGGGCATCGCCTTCGCGGAGGCGGTCAGCGAGGCGTCGGGGACGAGCCGGCCCGGCGCGACGTCGAGCTCTCTGGCCAGCGCGTCCCGGCTCAGCCACAGCTCGCGCGCGACGGCCAGATTGCGGAGGCCGCGGATCGAGTGGATGCCGGACAGCCTCCGCCACGGCTCGTTCCGCACGACGGTCAGCTCGCGCGTGAGCTCGTCGGCGAACTCCTGCCGCGCGATCTCCTCTTTGCCGGCCTCGCGGAGCAGCCGTGCGATGGCGTCGCGGAGGTCGGGCAGCAGCTCGACGTCGAGCGCGGCGTAGTTCAGCCACGGCTCCGGCAGCGGCCGGGTCGACCAGTCGGCCGCGCTGTGCTCCTTGGCCAGGTGGATGCCGAGCAGCTCCTCCACGACCGTCCCGAGGCCGACGCGCGGCATGCCCAGGAGCCGGGCGGCCAGCTCGGTGTCGAAGATCGTGGCCGGATCGAGGCCGACCTCGCGCAGGCAGGTCAGGTCCTGGGTGGCGGCGTGCAGCACCCACTCGTCGTCGTGGATCGCCGCATCCAGCTCGTCGAACCTCCCGACGGCCGGCGGATCGAACAGGAAGGTCCCCGCCTCGCGGCGGAAGACCTGGATCAGGTAGGCGCGCTGCGAGTAGCGGAACCCGCTGGCCCGCTCTGCGTCGACCGCGATCGGGCCGCTGCCGGCGGCGATGCGCTCGACCGCGTCCAGGTACTCCGCGCGGGTGGCGATGACGTGGTGCTGCTCAGCCACGCGGCGTCCGTCTCGACGTCAGCAGGCTGACGCCCTCGCCCGTCGGCGGCAGGCCCGCGAGCATGCACAGCAGCTCGCCCCAGCCCTCGACGTGCGCCGAGATGTCGGTCTCGAGCGGGCTCCAGGAGGCGCGCAGCTCGATCTGCGAGCCGTCGCCCTGCCTGGCCAGCTCGCCGAAACCCGTGGAGATGATCTTGGTGGCGGTGCCGCTGGCCGCCGTGTACTTGGCGTGCCGGGCGTCCAGCGCGTCCACGAGCCACGACCATGTGACGTCGGCGAGGAACGGGTCGAGGCCGATGTCGGTCTCCAGCGGCGCCTGCGCGAAGCACACCACGCGGAACGGGCCGCCCCACGCCTCCGGCTCGTCCGGGTCGTACAGCAGGATGAACCGCCCGGTGCCCAGGTCGGAGTCGTCGCCGTGCCGGGCGGGCCGCACGTCCGCGGCCAGCGCGACGGCGTGCGGCGCGAGCTGGCCCGGCGCAGGGATCTCGGTGACGACCAGCTCCGGCCGGGCCTTGGCGGCCCGGACGGACGCGAGCGCCGCGGCGAACTCCCCGGGCACGTGCGGGGTGGAGGTTGGTGTCGGCACGTTAGGAACACTAGAAGCCTTTGCGCGCCCGCGGCAGTAAGGCACGCCGCCTGAAGAAGTCCTGAGCGCGCCCCGTCCCGGGCGTCGCCGCGGATGACCTCACCGGTGCGTCACCTCCCGCCGGTACGCTGGCGCCATGACGACCACCAGCTCACGTCCCCGCCTCGGCAAGGCCCTCGTCACGACCGGCGCGGTCGGCGCGGGGCTGGCGCTGCTGACCGCGGCCGGGGCCGCGTACACGGTCGCCAGGGTCGCCCGCACCGTGATCACCCCGGTCCGGCGGCGACCGCAGAACCAGACGATCCGCGCGGTCGACAGGGAGCTGGGCACGATCACGTTCGCCGACAGCGCCGACGCGCGGATGCCGGGACGGTTCGGCGTGTGGTTCGGCGGTGACACCGGCTACGCGAAGGTCGGCGGGCTGCTCGCCACCGGCGACGGCGAGGTCACCCGCGAGCTCGAGCGCGTCGAGTTCGGCGACCTGCGGCCGGGCCGCGCCCGCATCAGCGGCTACTACTACCTGGAGCCGGAGGAGCTGGGCCTCCCCGTCATGAGCGTCACCATCCCGACCGAGCTGGGGGAGGCGCCCGCCTGGCTCTTCCCCGCGGCCGAGGGCGCCGACGACGGACGCTGGGTCATCCAGGTGCACGGGTGGGGCGCGAGCCGGCAGGAGGGGCTGCGCGCGGTCCGCGCCTTCCATGCGGCGGGCTTCACGAGCCTCCTCGCCTCGTACCGCAACGACGGCGACGCCCCCGACAGCGCCGACCGCCGCTACGGCCTCGGCGGCACCGAGTGGCACGACATCGACGCCGCGCTCCGCTACGCCGCCGCCAACGGCGCCCGCTCGATCGTGCTCATGGGCTGGTCGATGGGAGGCGCGATCGTGCTGCAGACCATCACCCGCTCCGAGGCGGTCGGCCTCGTCCGCGGCGTCGTGCTCGAATCGCCGGTCATCGACTGGGTCGACACGCTCGAGTACCAGGCCAACCTGCTCCGGCTGCCCGAGCCGATCGCGCAGGGCGCCATGCGGCTCATCGGCGCCACCTGGAGCGGCCCGATCACCGGCCAGGCCGCGGCCATCGACCTCGCCAGCATGAACTTCGTCTCGCGCGCGGCCGACCTGAGCCTCCCGACGCTCATCCTGCACAGCGACGACGACGGGTTCGTGCCCTCGACCGCCTCCCGCGCTCTCGCGGCGGCGCGCAGCGACATCGTCACGCTGGTGCCGTTCACGGTCGCGCTGCACACCAAGCTCTGGAACTACGACGAGCAGAAGTGGACGGCGGCGATCACGGACTGGCTGGCGGAGCACGTCGACTGACGGTGCAGGCACCGCCGGCGCCGGTCGCGGTGCGGGGGAGACCGCCTACTCGTCGTGCGGAGGCAGCTCGCCGGCCGTCAGCGCGATCATGCGCGAGACGGACCGGAGGTACTTCTTGCGGTAGCCGCCGCCGAGCATCTCGTCGTCGAACACCTCGTTGAGCGGCACGCCGGTCTGCACGATCGGGATCTCGGCGTCGTAGACGCGGTCGATGAACGCGACCAAGCGCAGGGCCGCCATCTGGTCGTGCAGCACCGCGACCTCCCGCAGGCCGATGACATCCACGCCGTCGAGCATCTTGATGTAGCGCGAGGGGTGGACGGTGGCGAGGTGCGCGATGAGACCGTCGAACGAGTCGTCGGTGGCGGCCTCGCCGCGGGCCGCGAGAGCCCCGAGCACGCGCTCGTACTCGCTCGCGTCGACCGTGACGGCACTGCCGGTGGTGTCGCGGCGGCGGTAGTCGAGGCCGTCGATGCGGAGGGTCTGGAAGTTGTTCGAGAGCGACTGGATCTCGCGCAGGAAGTCGCTCGCGGCGAAGCGGCCCTCGCCGAGCGCGTTCGGCGGAGTGTTGCTGGTCGCGGCGATCCGGGTGCCCGAGGCGACGAGCTCGCCGAGCATCCGCGTCATCATCATGGTGTCGCCCGGGTCGTCGAGCTCGAACTCGTCGATGCAGATCAGCGCCGAGCCGCGCAGCAGGTCGACCGCGCCGGCGTAGCCGAGGGCGCCCACCAGGGCCGTGTACTCGATGAAGGTGCCGAAGTACTTGGGCCCGGGCGCCTCGTGCCAGAGGGCGGCGAGGAGGTGCGTCTTGCCGACGCCGAACCCGCCGTCGAGGTAGACGCCCGGCTTCATCGCGTCGACCTTCTTGCGGCTGCGGCTGAACAGGCCGGCCGGGCGCTGCGGCTCCCACGCCTTGGCGAAGAGCTTGAGGGTGGACACCGCCTCGGCCTGCGACGGGTAGTCGTGGTCCGGGCGGTACGACTCGAAGGTCGCGTGCTCGAACTGCGACGGAGGGACCAGGCTGGAGGCGATCTCGGCGCCCGTGATCTGGGGCGAACGGTCCGCGAGGCGCGGGAGGGCTCCGGTCTGGTCGATCGTCATGGACGGGGCTGCACCTTCGGTCGGGGGCGGGGAATGGCGGAGGCCCGCACTGCGTCGGACTTCAGTGTGTCGAAGTCTTAAGGCGACGCGCGAGGCGCCCGCCGTGCCGCGTAGCCTGATACTGCGTTCCTGCTGCCGCAGGGTTCCAGCCTAATCCGGAAGGATGCACCGCATGCCCGTCGAGACCGATCCGTCGCCCGCCTTCGCCGACTACGCCCACCCGGAACGTCTGGTGAGCACGGAATGGCTGGCGGAGCACCTGGACGAACCGGGCCTCGCGGTGGTGGAGTCCGACGAGGACGTCCTGCTGTACGAGACCGGCCACATCCCCGGTGCCGTGAAGATCGACTGGCACACCGACCTCAACGACCCGGTCGTGCGCGACTACGTGAGCGCGGAGCGGTTCGCCGAGCTGCTCGGCGCGAAGGGCATCGCCCGCGACACGACCGTCGTCATCTACGGCGACAAGAACAACTGGTGGGCGGCCTACGCGCTTTGGGTGTTCACGCTGTTCGGCCACGAGGACGTCCGCCTCCTCGACGGCGGCCGCGACAAGTGGATCGCGGAGGGGCGCGAGATCACCCGCGAGGCCCCGGCCGTGCAGGCGGTCGAGTACCCCGTGGTCGAGCGCGACGACAGCCGCGTCCGCGCCTTCAAGGAGGACGTGCTCGCCCACCTCGGGCAGCCGCTCATCGACGTCCGCTCGCCCGAGGAGTACAGCGGTGAGCGGACCGAGATCCCCGGCTACCCGACCGAGGGCGCGCTGCGCGCCGGGCACATCCCGTCGGCCGCCTCGGTGCCGTGGGCGCGCGCGGCCGCGCCGGACGCGACGTTCAAGCGGCGGGGCGACCTCGAGGACATCTACCTCGGCGAGGCCGGGCTGAAGCCGGGCGACGACGTGATCGCGTACTGCCGCATCGGCGAGCGCTCCAGCCACACCTGGTTCGTCCTGACGCACCTGCTCGGCTTCGAGAACGTGCGCAACTACGACGGCTCGTGGACGGAGTGGGGCTCGGCCGTGCGCGTCCCGATCGTGACCGGCAGCGAGCCGGGCGAGGTCCCGTCGCGGTAGGAGCGATCGCGGCGTCGGCGGCCGGGCGGGGTTAGCCTGGAGGCATGACCGAACTGACGGGGACGCTCGCGGAGATCCGCGACGACTTCCAGGCGCTCGAGCAGCCCGACCGGCTGCAGCTGCTGCTGGAGTTCGCCGACGAGCTGCCGGAGCTGCCCGCCCGCTACGCCGACCATCCCGACCTGCTGGAGCGGGTCGAGGAGTGCCAGGCGCCGGTCTTCATCTTCGTGGAGGTCGACGACGCCGGGATCGTGCACCTGTACGCGACGGCGCCGCGCGAGGCGCCGACCACCCGCGGATTCGCCTCCATCCTGGTGCAGGGCCTCGCCGGCCTCACCGCGGAGGAGGTGCTGGCGGTGCCGGACGACTTCCCGCAGACCCTCGGGCTGACGCAGGCGGTGTCGCCGCTGCGCATCCGCGGCATGTCGGCGCTGCTCGGCCGCACCAAGCGCCAGGTGCGCGCGAAGGCGGCGGCCGCGTAACGGCGCCGCCGGCCGCGCTACGCCGGGATGACGCGGACCATCCGCTCCAGCCCGGCGAAGTCGGCGGGGTTGTGCGTCACCACGGCGGCGTCGTGCGCGCGCGCCGTCGCGGCGATCATGAGGTCGGCGACGCGACCTCTAGCGGACCCATGCGGACGCGCGATGCGGGACGACGTCGGCGATCGGCCGGCCGTGTTGGCAACCGGAACACTCAAAGCACCCCGAAACACACTGTTTACACACCCGCTTCACGCGTAACAGACGCGAAACACAGGCTGCCTGCCACGGAAACGTCGCGCTATCAGACTGGCTCCACCCCGAACCCGTCGCACCCGAGAGCGACAGGCCACCAGCCTCGGGGGCCACGCACAGAGAGGTAGAGATTCGCATGGTGCTCCACACAGCAGCGGACTACGCAGAGGCAGGGACGGTCAACGCCCTGTGGCTGCTGGTCGCCGCAGCCCTCGTCCTGTTGATGACCCCCGGCGTCGCGTTCTTCTACGGCGGCATGGTCCGGGCCAAGAGCGTCATCAGCATGATGATGATGAGCTTCGGCGCGATGGCGCTCGTCGGCGTCCTCTGGGTCGTCTACGGCTACGGCCTCGCCTTCGGCACGCCGGTCATCCCGCACGTCCTCGGCGCCCCCGACTGGTTCCTGTCCAGCCTGATGGGCGAGGACGGCATCACCCCCGACCTCGGCGGCCTCGCGTTCGCCGGCTTCCAGGCCACCTTCGCCATCATCACCGTCGCCCTGATCTCCGGCGCGATCGCCGACCGCGCCAAGTTCGGCGCGTGGATGATCTTCGCCGGCGTCTGGGTCACCGTCGTCTACTTCCCGGTCGCCTACTGGGTGTTCAACCTCTCCGAGGGCTGGATCGCCGCCGGCCTGCACGTGAACGACTTCGCGGGTGGCACGGCGGTCCACATCAACGCCGGTGCCGCCGGTCTCGCCCTGGCGCTCGTCCTCGGCAAGCGCGTCGGCTTCCAGAAGGGCATGAACAAGCCGCACAACGTGCCGCTCACCCTCCTCGGCGCCGCGCTGCTGTGGTTCGGCTGGTTCGGCTTCAACGCCGGCTCCGAGGCCGCGGTCGACGGCGTCGCCGCCCTCGCCTGGGTCAACACGCTCGCCGCCCCGGCCGCCGCGATCATCGGCTGGCTGATCGTCGAGAAGCTCAAGGACGGCAAGGCCACGTCCATCGGAGCCGCATCGGGCGCCGTCGCGGGCCTCGTCGCGATCACCCCGGCCTGTAACATCCTCACCCCGGGCTGGGCGATCCTCCTCGGCGTCGTGGCCGGCGCCGTCTGCGCCCTCGCCATCGATCTGAAGTTCAAGCTCGGCTTCGACGACTCGCTCGACGTGGTCGGCATCCACCTCGTCGGCGGCATCATCGGAACCCTGTGGATCGGCGTCTTCGGGTTCACCCACGTGGACGGCGACGCCGAGAAGCCGTTCTCGAGCTTGCTCTACGGCGGCAGCTTCGCGCAGCTGGGCGTGCAGTTCATCGGCGCCTTCGCGGTCCTGATCTACTCCTTCGTCCTGGCCTTCGTGATCGGCTGGATCATTCAGAAGACGATCGGCTTCCGCGTCAAGAACGAGGACGAGCTGGCCGGCGTCGACACCGTCGTGCACGGCGAGGAGGGCTACTCGCTCGAGACGGTCTGACGACCGCAGCACGCACACAGCACACCGTGACGGGGTGCCGCCTCACCGGGCGGCACCCCGTTCGGCGTCCGGCGGTCCCGTAATCTAATGCATGCATTCCGGCGTGCCGGAGCGGGCGTCCACAGAGGGAGCGGGCATGGCGACGGCCACGAGCGAGCAGCTGGACGCGCTGCTGCTGTTCGTGTGCGGTGCGCTCACCCTCCTCATCCCGCCGGGACTCGCCTTCCTGATCGGCGGCCTCGGCGGCGGGGCGCGCGTCGCCAGGGCTGCGCGGTTCGCCTTCCTCGGCGTGGCCGTCGTCGTGCTGCTCGCCGTCGCCGGAGGGTACGGGATGCTCGTCGGCGACCCGCTGATCCCCGGCATCGTGGGAAGGCCCGACCCCGGGCTCCAGGACGTCTCCGGGACGTACGACCTCGCCCGGGCGGGCTACCTCGTCGCCGTCTGCGCGGTCGGCGTCTCCGTCGTCGGGGTGGCGCTGGCCTCGCGCATCACCGCGCGCGCCTGGATCGCCTTCTGCGTGCTCTGGACCCTGCTGGTGCTGCTCCCGGTCGGCTACGCGGTGTTCGCGCTGGACGACGGCTGGGCGGTGGCCGGGCTCGGCGTCGTGGACTTCGGCGGCATCCTCCCGATCGGCATCGCGGCCGGGGGAGGAGCGGCCGGCGTCGTCCTCGGGTGCGGCCGTCGCGAGCATCAGCGGGAGGGACGCCGCAGCCTGCCGCTCGTCGCCGTGGGCGGGACGCTGCTCTGGCTCGGCTGGCTGGGGCTCGCGACCGGGTCGGAGGGGGCGATGGACGCGTTCGCGCCGCTGATCGCGATGAACGCCTTCCTCGCCTCGGCGGGCGGCTGCCTGATGTGGCTGCTCGTCGATCGCGTCCTGCTGCGCCGGCCGACCGTGTCGAGCGCCCTGCTCGGCGCCTTCGCGGGGCTCGTCGCGGCGACACCGGGCTCCGGCGTGCTGACGCTCGGCTGGTCGCTGCTGCTCGGGGCCATCGCAGCGCTCGCGTGCGCGACGATGGTCGACCTCGCCGCGCGCGCCCGGTTCGGCCCGGCGCTGACGCTCTGCGTGACGGTCTCGGTGGGCGGGCTCGTCGGCCTGCTCTACCTCGGCCTGTTCGCCGCGGGCGGCGGGATGGTCGAGAGCGGCAACTTCGACCTCTTCATCGCGCAGGGCATCGCCGGTCTCGTCGTGCTGCTGTACTCGGCTGCGGTGTCGGCACTCGTAGCGCTGGCGCTCCGTGTCACGATCGGGCTGACCAGGGTCGGCGGGCGCGGGAGCCGCCCGCGCGCGGTCGGCTATCCTTCGGGACGTGATGAGCGCAGCCCGACCGTCGACCACCCGCAGACTGTTGAGCGCGCTCGGCCGGCTGCTGCGCCAGCGGAGCGAGCAGGCCGCCCCTCGCGCGCGCGACGCTGAGCGTATCGCCCCGGCGGGCGCTTCAGGGGCGTCGGCAACCGTCCAGGTCGACCCGCGCCGGCTGGGAGCGATCCGCACCTCCTACGTCCCGAGCACCGACGGCGACGCCGACCCCGGTGAGGTCGTGTGGACGTGGGTGCCGTACGAGGAGGCCGACGGGCGCGGCAAGGACCGCCCGGTGCTGGTCGTCGCCGCCGAGCCCGCCGGAACGGTCCTGGCGGTCGCGCTGACGAGCCAGGAGCACCCGGGCAGGCCCGAGTACGTGCCAGTGGGCTCCGGAGCGTGGGACGGGCAGGGGAGGCCGAGCTACGCGCGCGTGGATCGCGTGTACCGGGTGCACCAGCGCGGGATGCGCCGCGAGGGCGCCGCGCTCGGCAGGCAACCGTACGACCGGGTCCGCGCGCAGCTGCGCAGCAGGTACGGCTGGCGTTGAGTCCTCAGCCGACCGCGTCGGCGTCCGGTGTCCCGCCGTGCCGCCGTTCCGCGTGCCGCCGTTCCGCCGTCAGAGGACGACCGCGTCGCCGCTCAGCCGCCGCGAGGCGCGCCGTGCGCCCTCGGCGAGCGTCTCGAGCTTCGCCCACGCGATGGACGGGTGGATGCGGCCGCCCAGCCCGCAGTCCGTCGACGCCTGCACGCGCTCGGCGCCGACCAGCGACGCGAACGTCGTGAGGCGGTCGGCGACCAGGTCCGGGTGCTCGACGACGTTGGTGGAGTGGCTGACGACGCCCGGGAGGATGACCTTGCCCTCGGGGAGCGTCACGTCCTCCCACACCCGCCACTCGTGTGCGTGCCGCACGTTGCCCGCCTCGAACGAGTAGGCGCCGGCGTCGATGGCGAGCATCAGGTCGACGATGTGCCGGAACTCGAGGTCGGTGGTGTGCGGCCCGTGCCAGCTGCCCCAGCAGAGGTGGAACCGGATGCGGTCCTGCGGCAGCCCGCGCAGGGCGTGGTTGAGCGCCTCCACCCGGATGCGGGTGAAGGCCCGGTAGTCCTCGACGCTCGGCTCGGGGTTGATCTGGTCCCAGTTCTCGGCGATCGAGGGGTCGTCGATCTGCAGCAGGAGCCCGGCGTCGATGATGGCCGTGTACTCCTCCCGCAGCACCTCCGCCCACGCCCAGATGTGCTCCTCCTCGGTCGCGTAGTACTCGTTCGCGATGCGGGCGCCGGAGCCGGGGGAGAGGGCGGTGATGAAGCCGTCCGCGATGCCGGCGGCGTCGAGCGCGGCACGGAGGTTGCGGGCGTCCGCCGCGATGAGCTCCTGGCCGCGGTAGGTCAGCGGTCCGGTCGTGGTCGGGAAGACGGTCGCCTTCTCGCCGAGCGAGATGCCGGACGACGGGTCGGTGTACGCGTCGCGGAACCGCACCCAGTCGCGCCGGTCGGGGAAGGTGGTGAGCCGGATGCGCCCGGGCTCGCTGCGCACCGGCTGCTGGTTGTGGTGATCCTTGCCGGTCAGCGAGAGCCCGCCGACCCGCTGGAAGGAGTACGACCACCAGGCCCCGTAGTCCACGGCCCGCGACATGGCCTTGCCGTACTCGCCGTCGCCGGGGACGGTGATGCCGGCCTCCCGCTGCCGCCGGACCAGCGCGGCGACCTCGGCGGCGAGCAGCTCGTCGAAGGCGGCGTCGTGCTCGAGCGTGAACCCGTCGGCGGCGACCGGCCGCGCCTCGTTCGCGGCGATCAGCTCGGGCGTGCGGGGGAGGGAGCCGGCGTGCGTGACGGGAACGGAGACGGTGGGCATGCGCTCAGCCTACGGGCGGGGTGTGCGGCGGTCCGTCATACGCCGTCATCGGCGGCGCGGTCGAGCACCTCGGCCACCGCGGGAGCGAGGTGCTCGGAGAACGTCGCCGTCAGGTGGTTGTTGTCGCGGTACATGAGCAGGTTGTACGAGAAGACGGGGCACGTGCCGCCGCTGCAGAGCAGGGTCGTCGGATCGAGCAGCTCGACCCCCGCCGCGGCCGCGATGCGCCCGCTCATGGCCCGCAGGTCGTCGGGCACGGCGGATTCGAGCGGCTGGCCGCAGGCGGCGATGTCGAACACGTGCGTGGGGAGGCAGTCGCCGGGCGCCTGCTTCAGCACCGGCTCCGGCCCGAAGAGCACCACGGGGGCGGTTCCGGCCAGCTCGCTCATCGCGCGCACGGCGGCCGGCTCCCACTGTGCGGCGAAGTCGTCGCGCAGACTGACCTTCTCCGCATAGCCGGCCGTGAAGTCGTCCACCACGATCAGGTCGGGGTGGAGGGAGGCGACCTTCGGAAGCACCTGGTCCTGCCATCGGTCGCAGTCCGGCCATCCCGCCGCGGTCGAGCCGAAGCTGATCGGCACGTCGACGAGCGGACAGCCGTTCTTCCCGACGATGTAGAGCCGCCAGCCCTTCTCGCGCGCCGCCCGGTCGAACGCCGGCCACCACATGCCCGCGTGGGAGTCCCCCGCCAGCACGACCGTGCGGTCCCCGTCCGGGTCGCCTCCGCTGCAAATCTGGAGCGTCGCGGCGTAGCAGCCGTTGGTGAAGACGTCGGCGAGGTCGTCTTCCAGCCCCTCGATCGTGGGCCGGGTGTTCGACGGGACGCCGGCCGGCACGAAGCCCGGTCCGTCGGCGAAGCTCACGGCGGCCGGTGCGACGGGCGCGGGCCTGCCGGAGTCGAGCGGGGTCGCCGCGGCGCTCCCGGCGGCGCCCCCCGGGCCCCCGGGCGCGGCGCGGGCGGGCCCCCCGGCCGCCGCCCCCCGGGGGGGGCCGGGGGGGCCTACCCCCGCCACGCCCGCGCGCCAAACAACAAATACGGGCCCCCGCGCCCCCGGCGCGACGGGCAAGGCGGGCGACTCTGTGG
>NZ_JBPGXM010000023.1:0-37027 GCF_056755495.1 Leifsonia sp. KNZ12-8B | reverse complement strand
CCCCAGACCCCGACGAGCGGATCGGGCGGCCCCACGTCCTCGTCCGCGTCCCTCCCATCGGTGACAGTTGGTCACCGCAGCTGAAGGACGACCGAGATCGTCAGGTCGTTGAGGTTGTGCGCCAGGAGAGTGAGCAGCCAGCCCCCAGCGACCACCCAACCCGACCCGAGACCCCGCGGCAACTTGTCGTTCTTCTTGCTCTGCTTCTTCCGAGCCAATGGCGTCGTCCTTTCGTGGTGCGCTCCCGGGGCCTGGACACGGGGATGTGTCGTCCCGATGAACGCGTGCAGTGAGTTGCATGCGGCGAATCCGCCATCTGCCTCTGCGACGTGGAAGAGCGCCTCCTCGGAGCCGACCGCTCCACGAGCCCCTTCACTGAGGAAGCTGTTCGCCGGGAACTGCAGTTCGAGCGCGGGTACGACAGCGTGGAGAGCCACCCGCGTCGTTGAATTCCGCCCCGATGATGCTGCCGCCGCATTCGCCTACAAGGGAGTCGTCAGCGCCACCCCCACCACACTCCCCCTGGCCCAGCCGCCGCAACCGTGGCAGCGTGACTCCCATGACCCCGTCGTCGAAGTCCGAGGCGTTCGTGGAGGCAGCCGGCCGCGAGGTGCGCGTCTCCAGTCCTGACAAGGTCGTGTTCCCCGATGCCGGGTTGACCAAGCTCGACCTCGCCCGCTACTACGTCGCCGTCGCCGACGGCGCGCTGCGCGGGGCCGGTGGGCGGCCGATGGTGCTGAAGCGGTTCGCGAAGGGCCTGTCGCAGGAGCCGTTCTTCCAGAAGCGCGTGCCCGAGAACCACCCCGACTACATCGACACCGCGACCCTGCACTACGCGAGCGGGACCTCCGCCGAGGAGGCCGTGCTGCGGGATGCCGCGGGGCTCGCCTGGGTGTCCAACCTCGGCTGCCTCGACCTCAACCCGCACGCCGTGCGCGCCGAGGACCTCGACCATCCCGACGAGCTCCGCGTCGACCTCGACCCCATGCCCGGCGTCGACTGGGCGCAGATCGTCGACGTCGCCTTCATCGCGCGCGACGTGCTCACCGACCACGGCCTGGTCGGCTGGCCGAAGACGAGCGGGTCGCGCGGCCTCCACATCCTCGTGCGGATCGCGCCGCAGTGGGGCTTCGCCGACGTGCGGCTGGCGGCCGAGACGCTGGCCCGGGAGGTCGAGAACCGCGCGCCGGGCCTGGCGACGGCCCGCTGGTGGAAGGAGGAGCGCGGCGAGAGCGTGTTCGTCGATTTCAACCAGAACGCGAAGGATCGCACGGTCGCCTCCGCCTACTCGATCCGTCCGCTGCCCGACGCCCGCGTCTCCACCCCGCTCGACTGGGAGGAGGTGCGCACCCGCCGCCCGGACGAGTTCACGGTGCCGACGGTGCTGCAACGGTTCGCGGAGCGCGGCGACCCGCACGACGGCATCGACGACGCGGTCGGCTCCCTGGACGCGCTGCTCGCCCTCGCGAGGGAGCTCGGCCCGGCCGAGAAGCCGCCCCGCGGCGCCGGCGACGGCTCGGGTCGCCGGGTGTCGCAGATGCCGCTCGTGGAGGTCGCCCGCACGAAGACCAAGCCGGAAGCGGTGGAGGCGCTGGAGACCTGGAAGGCGGCCCACCCGTCGGCCGCTGCCGCCCTCCACCCCGCCGACGAGCTGGTCGACGGCATGCGCGGCTCGAGTTCGCTCTGGTACCGGGTGCGGGTGAACCTGCAGCACGTGCCGGAGGACGAGCGGCCGGAGCAGGAGGCGTTGGTGGCGGATTACGACCCGTGGGCGGGGCGGGCCGCTCCCTGAATCCGAAGCGTCATCCACTGCTCTCCGCCCGTTCGCACACTGAGGCCGGGAAGACCGGCGCCATGCTTCCGTAGCGTCGGCAGCGCATGCTCCCGCATGCCGGGTCGTGGACAGGATCGCGCCGGGAACGGGTCGCGAAATGGCCGTCCACTCCGTTCGACGAAGAACGGATGAGTCGACGATGAAACGAGTACTACCCCTTGCTGCTGCGCTCGCGAGCGCCACTATCGCCTTTGCAACTCTGAGTCCGACTCCCGCATACGCAATGGAGGACGACACCCTGGCAGCGGTCGCAAAGGCAGATCCGTCCCTGCTCCCGGAGGCGGCGGCGGTCACGACGACTGAGTTCGGTGACACGGCGATCGATGCATCGGTCGCCGGGTCGGAGGTGACCGTGCCGACGGATGCCACGGACAGCATCTCTCTGGGAGTGGGAGGCGACGTGATCAGCATCGGGCTGCCCTTCGCCTCGGATGCCGATACCGCGTCGGTGGAGAGGGCCGGCATCGTCTCCTTCGACAACCGCAATGGGTCGACCACCGTGCCCAGCATCCGGTCGGACGGCAGCATCCAGATCAGTACCGTCATCGAGGCTGCGGACGCCCCCACGCGGTATGCCTACCCGATCGCCCTTCCAGCCGGGCAGGAATTGCACCTCGCCGATGATGGTTCGGTCTCCATCTCGACCGCAGATCGCTCCGTCCTGACGGGATCGATCGCCGCCCCCTGGGCCAAGGACGCCAGAGGCGAGCCGGTACCGACGCATTACGAGATCGATGGCACAACGCTCGTCCAGGTCGTGCAGTTCACCGACCGGACCGCCTTTCCCGTCGTCGCAGACCCGAGCGTCACCTTCGGGACCTACGTCGTGGTGACGATGTCCCAGGCGACAGCGCAGGCGATCCACGGAGGTTCGGCGGCGCTTGCGATCGGCCTGCTCTCCTTGACGGGGCCGATCGGCGTGCTGATCGGCGCGGCCGTCTACGGGACGATCGGTTCGTACAACTCGGCTCGCCTCGGACAGTGCCGGACGTGGTCGTTCAGTTACACGTACCTCGGCCAACTGGTGAGGGCGGCATGTGCATGACCCGCACCCTCGGCACCTTCCGACTCAGCCGATGGGGAGGTCGTGTGCTTCCCGTCTGGACGCTGATCCTGGGCCTGTTGGTCGGCGGGCTCCCCGGTGGGGTGACGGAGCCCGCCAACATCGGGCCCATCGCCATCTACGTCGGAATGACATCGATGATTCTGGTCCCGCTCGAACTGGTGTGCCGGCGCGCGGAGAAGCCACGCGGCTAGCTCCGCTCACCCCGGCCGGTACTGCTCACCGATCAGCGGCCCGGCCCGATAGCTCTCCGGCCGTCCGCCAGGCTGCGCTTCGCCTCCGCCAGGACGACACGTCCCGCGGGTGCGTCCGCAGCCGGCTCCGCTCACCAGATCGTGCCCGCGCCCACGAACATGAGGGCGAACGCGACGCACGACAGCACGATGCCGGCGATCGCCGCGCCCTGTCCGAGGCCGCCGGCCTTGTTCGCGTTGACGACACCGACGATGCCGAGGACGAAGGCGAGGATGTTCAGCATCCCGCCGAGGAACAGCCCGACGAAGAACGGGATCAGCGTGACGACGAAGCCGACGATGCCGATGATGAGCGACGCGGTGGCGAGGCCGTTGGTGCGGGTGACCGGGGCCGCGTAGAAGGCGGGCGGGTACGGCGGCGTCGCGTTCGGCGGAGGTGGCGGATACTGCGGAGCCCCGTACTGCGGGGCGGGCGGTGGTGCGGGCTGCTGGCCCTGCGGCTGGTCGGATCGCGGATCACTCACGCTGAGCATCCTCTCAGCGGGCGGAGGCGGTCGCGAGCCCGCCTCCGGGTGCCACCCGCCCCGAGCGGCCGCCGCGGCCTGCGGCTCAGCGCTGCCGCGGCTTGCGTGGCGGCCGCTCGTCCCGCCGGTCGGAGTCACGCCGGTCCGAGTCCCGCCGGTCCGAGTCCCGCCTCCTGGCCCCCGCCCCGCGGTCCGGCCGCAGTTCGATCAGCTTGCCGCCGATCCGGGTGCCCGACAGGCGGTTGAGGGTGTCGCCGGGCAGGTCGGCCGGCAGCTCCACGATGGAGAAGTCGGGCATGATCCGGATGTGGCCGAAGTCGTCGCGGCTCAGGCCGCCCTCGTTGGCGAGGGCGCCCACGATCTGGCGGGGCTCCACGCGCTGGCGCTTGCCGACCTCGATGCGGTAGGGCGCCAGCGGCGCTCCGGTCCGCTCGCGGCGGGGGCCGCGGCCGCGCGCGTCGTCGCGGTCCCCGCGCACGGAGCGGTCCCGGTCGCGTCCGGCCCGGCCGTCCCGCTCGACCCGCTGCGTGAGCTCGTCGTCCTCCGAGAGCAGCAGCGGCTCCTCGCCCTGCGCCACGACGGCGAGCGCCGCCGCCACGTCGGCCTCCGGCACGTCGTGGTGCTCGACGTAGTGGCCGATGATGTCGCGGAACCGCGAGATGCGGTCCTCCTGCGCCAGCGCCGCGGTGATGGCGTCGTCGAAGCGGGCGAGGCGGGTGACGTTGACGTCCTCCACGGTCGGCAGCTGCATCGGGGTGAGCGGCTGCCGGGTGGCCTTCTCGATGGCGGTGAGGAGGCGGCGCTCCCGCGGCGTGACGAAGCTGATCGCGGCGCCGCTGCGACCCGCCCGGCCGGTCCGGCCGATGCGGTGCACGTACGGCTCGGTGTCGGTCGGGATGTCGAAGTTGATGACGTGGCTGATGCGTTCGACGTCGAGACCGCGCGCCGCCACGTCCGTGGCCACCAGGATGTCGAGCTTGCCGGACTTCAGCTGGTCGACCGTGCGCTCCCGCTGGGCCTGCGGGACGTCGCCGTTGATCGCCGCCGCCGAGTAGCCGCGGGCGCGCAGGCGCTCGGCCAGCGTCTCCGTCTCGTTCTTGGTGCGGACGAAGATGATCATGCCCTCGAAGTTCTCGACCTCGAGGATGCGGGTGAGCGCGTCCACCTTCTGCGGGTACGACACGACGAGGTAGCGCTGGGTGATGTTCGGGGAGGTCGTGGTCTTGGTCTTGACCGTGATCTCCTCGGGGTCGTGCAGGTACTGCTGCGAGATGCGGCGGATCTGCGCGGGCATGGTCGCCGAGAAGAGGGCGACCTGCTTGTCGTCCGGGGTGTCGGCGAGGATCGTCTCCACGTCCTCCGCGAACCCCATCTTCAGCATCTCGTCGGCCTCGTCGAGCACGAGGTACTTGAGCTCGGAGAGGTCGAGGGTGCCCTTGTCGAGGTGGTCCATGATGCGGCCGGGCGTGCCGACGACGATGTGCACGCCGCGCCGCAGCGCCGACAGCTGCACGCCGTAGCCCTGGCCGCCGTAGACGGGGAGGAGGTGCACGCCCTTCAGGTGCGCCGCGTAGCTCTCGAACGCCTCCGCCACCTGGAGGGCCAGCTCGCGGGTCGGCGCGAGCACGAGCGCCTGCGGGCTCTTCTGCGCGAGGTCGAGGCGGGAGAGGATCGGCAGCGCGAAGGCGGCCGTCTTGCCGGTGCCCGTCTGGGCGAGCCCGACGACGTCGCGCCCCTCCAGCAGCGGCGGGATGGTCGCCGCCTGGATCGCGGACGGCGTCTCGTAGCCGACGTCCTTCAGGGCCTTCAGGACCGGGGCGGACAGCCCCAGGTCGGAGAAGGCGAGGGCGTCGGCGGCGGGCGTCGCGTCGTCGCCGGCGGGGTCAGGCGTGGTCGTCATTGTCACAACGGTAGTCCGCCGGAACCGTCCGCGCCTCCTGCTCCCACCGTGGTCGCGGACGAGTGCCGCCACCGCCGGGACCTCGTCGGCCCCGGCGGTGGCGTGGATCGGGTTCGGCGCCGAGCGGGCCGGCGCCTCGGGCTCAGCCCTCCGCGATGTCGGAGAACAGCCCGGTGAACGTGACTCCCGTGCCGACCAGCCGCTGGAAGAACTCGCCCGCCGCTGGCACGGCCACCGCGGCGGAGGCGTCCTCGTAGCTGTCGAAGTAGAGGTCGAGGGTGCGATGGGCGGGCGTTGGCGTGCCGTCCTCCTTCGGCCAGACCTTTGCGGCCTCGACGCGTCGCAGCTGCGGGAGGCTGCGGGCGAGGCGCTCGATCTCGGCGTAGGCGTCCTCGAACGCCGCCGGGTCGGCGGGGTTGTCGATGATGAGGGTGATCTTCGTGGGCATTGCGGTTCCTTCTCTCTTTATCGGTCGCTCGTGACGAGCGCGTCGGCGGGGGTCGGGAGGGCGCGGTCCCTCGTGGCGGCTCCCGCCGTCTCGAGCAGCCGCAGCCAGATCTCACTGACCGTGGGGTAGGCGGGCACGGCGTGCCAGAGCCGTTCGATCGGCACCTCGGCGGCGATGGCGATCGTCGCGGCGTGCGCGAGCTCGGCCGTGTCGGGGCCGACGGCGGTGAACCCGACGATGGTGCCGGCCTCCTCGTCGATGAGCATCCCGGCCCGGCCGGAGTAGCCGTCGGCATGGAGGTCCGCTCCGGCGACGGCGCCGAGGTCGTACTCGACGGGACGGACGCGGAGGCCGGCCGCCCGCGCACTGGCGACCGTGTGGCCGACGGACACGATCTCGGGATGGGTGAAGATCACCTGGGGCACCGCGCGATGGTCGGCGGTCGCCGCATGCCGACCCCAGGGGGCGTCGTCCACGTCGGCGCCGAGCGCCCGGGCGACGATCACGTCTCCGGCAGCGCGCGCCTGGTACTTGCCCTGATGGGTGAGCAGGGCGCGGCCGTTGACGTCGCCGGCCGCATAGAGCGCTCCCCCGTCGACCGGGACCCCGTCGGCGTCCAGCACGCGGAGCGTCTCGTCGACCGTGAGCCAGCCGCCCGGGGCGAGCCCGACGGCCTCCAGGCCGAGGTCGCCGGTGCTGGGCCTGCGCCCGGTGGCGACCAGCACCTCATCCGCCACGACGGTCTCGCCGCCGGCGAGCAGGATGCGGACCTCTCCATCGTGCCGGTCGACCCGGACCGGTTCGGCGCCGGACAGGACCCGCACGCCGTCCGCCGCGAAGGCGGCGGCCAGGTGCTCGCGCGCGAACGGCTCGACGCGCGGGAGGAGTCCGTCGCGCGCGATCACGGTGACCTCCGTGCCGAACGCGCTGTAGGCACTGGCCAGCTCGGCTCCGACCACGCCCCCGCCGATGATCGCCAGGCGGCCGGGGATGCGCTCGGCCGACACGGCCTCCCTGCTGGTCCAAGGCTCCGCCTCCGCGAGGCCGGGGATGGCGGGCACCGCGGCGCTCGTACCCGTCGCCACGACGACGGCGTGCCGCGCGGTGAGCACGACCTCGCTGCCGTCGGGGCGCCGCACCGAGACCGCGCGGCCGCCGAGGAGTCGGCCGCGGCCGCGCTCCAGCGCGATCCCGGCGCTCTGCAGCCAGGCCACCTGCCCGTCGTCGTGCCAGTGGGAGGCGAACCGGTCCCGCCGGGCGAGCACGGCCGCCGTGTCGAGGGCTCCCGTCACAGCGGCGGCAGCACCGGGCAGGCTGCGTGCGGCACGCAGCGCGGCGGCGTCGCGGAGGAGCGCCTTGGTCGGCATGCACGCCCAGTACGAGCACTCGCCGCCGACCAGCTCGGCCTCCACGATCACGGCGGACAGGCCGCCCTGTGCGATGCGGTCGGCGACGTTCTCGCCCACCGGACCGCCGCCGATCACGATGACGTCGTACGCTTCCGCGCTCATCGGGCGTCCGCCTTCACCGTGCGCTGGAGCCGGATGGCCGACACGAGGAAGAAGATGCCGCCGAGGGTGGCGTAGCCCGCCACGCCGACCAGGGAGGCGGAGGGGCCGCCGGACTGGAGCGCGAACGCGAGACCGGCGAGCACCGAGATGCCGCCGCTGAGGATCATCGGCCACTGGCCGCCGAGGCTGCGGCGCGCGATGCCGACGGCGAGCTGCACCGCGCCCGCGGTGATCGCCCAGAGTCCCCACACCAGCAGCACGGCCGAACGCCCGGACGTCACCGCGAAGACCAGGCCGATCGCCGCCAGAAGGCTGAGGGCCATGTTCACGTAGAGGAGGGAGGACGAGCGCGTCCCCCGCGAGGCGCGGTGGTCGATGACCGCGGCGACGATGTCGAACACCGGGTAGATCACGAACAGGATCGCGCTGAGCGGCGTGATGGTGGCCGCGGTGAGGGCGACGAGCACCGCCCACACGATCGCGAAGCCGAACCGGACGAGGTACAGCGTGCGCAGCGTGGAGGCGATCGCGACCGGCCGCGCGGTGGATGGGACGGAGGTCATGCGGTTTCCGTTTCTCTGAAGGAATCGATTCCGGAGGAGGAATCGATGTAGAATGACTAGTCACTCTACATGGGTCAACGGTAGCGAGTACCAGCCACCGCCGCAAGCGGTCACGAAGGGAGCACTTATGATCGGGAGCGTGAAGACGTCGATGCGGGAGGCGCTCATCCAGGCGGCGACCGAGCTGTTCTACGCGGAGGGGCTCCGCGCGGTGAGCGTCGACAGGGTCATCGAGAAGGCCGGAACGACCAAGGTCACCTTCTACCGCCACTTCAAGAGCAAGGACGACCTCGTCGTCGCCCACCTCGAGCGCCGCGCCGAGCAGGAGCGCACCGGCATCACCGCCGCGATGGAGGCCGCCGGCGGCGACCCGGACGCCACCTTCCGGCTGATCGCGGATCAGCTCGGGGCGATAGCGTGCGAACAGGGCTTCCGGGGCTGCCCCTTCATCAACGCCGCCGCCGAGTACCCCGACGCGGCCAGTGCAGTGCGGGCGACGGTCGACGCGCACCGCGCCTGGTGCAGGTCCGCGTTCGCGGAGATCGTGCAGCCGCTCGGCCTCGACGACCCCCGCGCGATCGCCGACGACCTCATGCTGATCCGCGACGGCGCGATGGTCGCGGGCTACCTCGACGACGCCGACGCCCTCGCCGCATCGTTCCTCCGCAGCGCGCGGGCCCTGACGCGCGCCTGAAGGCGACCGCGGTCACCCGGCGCGACCCGTCGAGCAGCCTCGCGTCGTGTCCCCCGTACTGGTGTCAGCACAAATGAGGACACGCCCCCTATGCTGATGAGCACCCGCCGGAACCCGAAACTCCGACGGGGTGCCATCGTCGAGTCACCCCACGGGGCGGCTCTCCTACCCGAAACCGTTTCGCGTTCGGTGGCGCGTTGGGGGGAACCGTTGCCGGCGCGCGCTGGCGCTTCGTGGAAAGCACCCGACTTCCATGCTCCGTACGCTCAGCCCTTTGCTCTCCGGCCGCCTTCTCACCGTCGTGGACGCCGTCCCGTCCGGTGGCTGGATCGCCATCACCTCCCGCCGCCTGCAGCCGCAGCCCGACGCGGTGCAGACCGAGTCCTCGCTGGAGGCGGTGGTCGAGGCCCTGCTCGGCTCGCTCGCCCTCAGCGACCAGGCCGCCACCCCGCTGGTCGGCTGGATCGCCGACCCCGACGACGACGCCTGCCTGGACGCGTTCTTCGCCGTGCAGGGCATCGCCCGCGACGCCGAACGGCGACCGCTGGAGATGGGGAGGCTGCCCGAGCTCCCCGACGATGCCTTCTGCGGGGTGCAGGCCGTGATCGGCGTCGACTGCCCGGCCGACGTCGTCTTCTTCCTCTGCGTCGGCCAGGGCGAGCACGTACCGGCGGCGCTGTTCGGCGCCAGCGGGCAGCTCGCCGCCTCAGCCGCCTGAGCGGGCCATCTCCCGGTCGATCTCGTCCGCACGGGGCGCGGTCGCCGGGCCGCGCCGGGTGACCGCGATCGCGGCCGCCACGTTGGCCCGGCGGGCGGCGGCGAGCAGGCCGTCGCCACGGCTCAGCGCCGCCGCGAGTACGCCGCCGTGCGCGTCTCCGGCGCCGTTGCTGTCGACGGCGTCGACGGGGATGCCCGGCACCCGCTCGGCGACCCGCGCCCCCGGCTCGACCACCCAGCATCCGGCCGCGCCGTCGCGCACGATGGCGGCGCCTCCCCTGGTGCGGCCGGCCAGCTCGATCGCCGCCGTAGGGAGGTCGTCGCCGCCGGTCATCAGCCGCGCCTCCCGCGCGTTCACGCTGACCACGTCGGTGGCGGCGAGCACGCGGCTCAGCAGCTCGGGCGCGAAGGTGTCGACGAGCGGCGACGGGTCGAACAGCACCCGTGCGCCGGCGGGCAGGGCCTCCAGCCAGCCGGGCAGCGCCTCGGCGTTCACCGGGTGCGCGAGGCTGTAGCCGGAGACGTAGACGAGGTCCTCCTCCCGCACGGCGACGCGGTCGAGGTCCGCCCGTGTGAGCCGCCCCTCCGCGCCGCGCGAGGTGACGAAGGTGCGCTCGGTCGACGCGTCCACGAGCGCGATGGTGAAGCCGCTGTCGACGTCGTCGATGCCGCGCTGCGCGACCTCGAACCCGGCGTCGGCGAGGGCCGCGCGCACGATCGCGCCGAACGCGCCGGTGCCGTACTGCCCGGCGAAGACGACGGGCAGCCCGTCCCGCTGGGCGGCGACCATGGCGTTGTAGCCGCCGCCCGCGGTGAGTCCGCTGGCGGAGGCGATGACGTCGCCGCCCGGCTCCGGCATCCGGTCGATCGCCATCACGATGTCGACGATCACGTTGCCCGTGAAGATCAGGCGCGGATGGTCAGCCACGGGCGGCCTCCACCGACGCCTCGCCCTCGCCATCGGCCGGGGAGCCGGCTGCGGACGCGGAGCCCGGTGCCGGGTCGACCAGCTGGCCGCGCGCCCCGCCGAGCACCGCGTAGAGGCCGGCGGCGATCACGAACGTGACGATCCAGGCGATGCCGCTCTGGCCGGCCGAGAGCAGCACGTAGCCGACCACGATCGCGAGCGCCCAGGCGCCGATCGCACGCCACTCGACGCCACCGCGATACCAGTAGCGGCCGCCGCGCATGTTCAGCAGCGCGACCGGGTCGTACCAGCGCCGCTTGATCATGTCGATGAGGAAGACGGCGAGCCAAGCGGTGATCGGGATGGCCAGCAGCGAGATGAAGCTGATGAACGGGCCGTAGAACGAGCCCGCGATGAGCATGAAGTAGATGGAGCCGGCGAAGGTGACCACGACATCGACCGTCACCGCGTAGACCCGGCGGATGCGGATGCCGAGCGTCAGCGTCGTGAGGCCCGCCGAGTACACCGAGAGGTGGTTCGACAGCAGGAGGCCGCCGAACGCCGCGATCAGATAGGGGACGGCCATCCACGTCGGCAGCAGCTCGCGGATCGCCGCGACCGGGTCGCTCGCCGTGGCGAGGGACGTGTCGCCCGCGCTCAGCAGCGCGCCGAGGCCGATCAGGATCACCAGCGGGATGCCGGCACCGGCCGCGCTGGCAGCGATCAGGCGGGCCGCCTTCACGCTGGTCCGCTGGTAGCGCGCCATGTCGGCGCCCGCGTTCGCCCAACCGATGCCGGTGCCCGCGGCCATGGTCGCGACGCCGACGAGCATCGCGCCGAAGCCGCCGCCCGGCATGGCCGCCACGGCCGACCAGTCGATGGTGGTGATCAGCGCGATGCCGACCACGATGTTCAGCGCCCCGAAGATCCACGTCGCCCACTTCTGGATGACCAGGATGGCCGCGTGGCCGAGCCCGGACACCAGCAGGGTGCACGCCTCGAAGATCGCGATCGCCACGATGGCGAGCACCGGGACCGCCTTGGCGTCGGCGTCGGTGCCGAAGATCAGGGTGAACAGCGACAGCAGCACGAACGCGCCGGTCGTCGTGTTCACCGTCTCCCAGCCGAGGCGCGACAGCAGCGACACGAAGGTCGGGCCGGCGTTGCCGCGCGGGCCGAAGATCGCACGCGACAGCGTCATGCTGGGTGCGCCTCCGCGTCGCCCGGCGATGGAGACCACGCCGACCAGGGCGAAGGAGCCCGCGGTGCCGATCGCGGCGACGATCAGCGCCTGCCAGATGTTGAGGCCCTGCACGGCGACGAGCGTCGCGCCGAGCGGCAGGCCGAGGATCGAGATGTTGGCCGCGAACCAGACCCAGAACAGCTGCAGGGGGTTGCCGGTGCGCTCGGCCGGCGGCACCGGCTCGATGCCGCGCTGCTCGACCGCGGTGAGGGCGGAACGGGTGGACATGGGGTCTCCAGACGTCGTTGTGTGAATCGGGTCGGGGTGATCGGGAGGCTCAGCCGCGCAGGACGAGGAGCTCCCGGACGAGGGGGGCGAGGTCGAGGTCGTTGACGCGACGCAGCTGCGCGCGCTCGGCCTCCGGCCAGACGGCGGCGCCGTGCGTGGCGCCGAGGACGGCGCCGGCCATGGCGGCGACCGTGTCGGTGTCGCCGCCGAGTCCGACGGCGAGGCAGAGGGTGTTCCAGGGGTCGTCGGAGCAGGCGACCAGCGCGAGCGCGGCGACCACGGACTCCTGCGAGGCGACGGACGTGCCGACGACCTCGGCCACGGCGTCGGCGCGCCGCTCGGCCGGGAGCTCGGTGATGTACGGCACGGCCCAGCGCAGGCGCGGCGCGATCTCGCCGCCCGCCGCCCAGTGGCCGCGGCGCGCGCCCTCCTCGGCCGCCGCGATGGCGACCTCGATGGCCTCCGCGGGCCCGGCTCCGTCGATGCCGGCGCTGACGGCAGCACCGATCGCGGCGGCGCTGGCGATGCCGAGGCTGGTGTTGTGGGTCGGCTCGCTGGTCGCGGCGACCGCGTCGACGAAGCGCGTGAGCGAGTCGACGGGATGCGCGATGCCGACGGGGGTGATCCGCATGGCCGCGCCGTTGGTGGTGCCGAAACGCCCGGCCTCGGCCGCCGGGACACCCTCGCTGAGCCGCTGCAGCGCGGCCTTGGTGCTCGGCCCCAGGAGGTCGAGCGAGCCGCGGGCGGCCATGTCGGCCTCCCACGCCAGCAGCTGCCGGGCGAAGTCGTCGATGTCGACCGCTCCCCCGCCCGCGACGAGGAGCCGCGCGAGGAGCACGGCCTGCTCGGTGTCGTCGGTGATCGACCCGGCCGGCATCCCGGCCGCGATGCGCTGCCGCGGCCCGGCGTCGCGGAAGCCCGTGATGACGCCGTAGTCCTCGCGGATCTCGGCGCGCGACATCGACTGCGTCGGCATCCCGAGGGCGTCGCCGAGCGCGAGGCCCTCGAATGCGGCGAGCGCCCGCTCGTCGCGGCTCATCGGCCGGCCCCGAACGTCAGGTGGAGGCGGAACCGCTGCGGATCGAGGAGGCTGACCACCTTCTCGACGAACCGTCCGTCCGCATCGCGGGCGATCCGCACGGCGTGCAGGAACGCCTCGCCCGGCCGCCGGCCCATGAGCGCGGCGTCGGCGTCGTCGAGGGTCGTCACGGCGATCCACTCGTCGCCCTGGGCGGGAAGCAGCCCGGCGGCCTGCATGGTCTGGGTGAGCGAGTCGTCCACGAGGCCGTCGAACGGCACGTCGGCGAGGCGGCCGACGGCGGGGACGCGGCTGCGCTCCAGCGAGACGGCGGTGCCGTCCTCGAGCCGGCGGACCCGGTCGAGCGCGAGGAAGTCCATCCCGCTCGCGTTCACCGAGGCGGCGAGCTCAGGATCGCGCACGACCTCGGCGCGGAGGATGTCGGTGCGGTTGACCGTGCCGCTCACGGTGAGCGCGCGACCCCAGCTCGGGTTGTCGCCGAGCTCCTGCCCGTCGAAGGTGACGAACGACCCGACGCCCGTGCGGGTGTCGATCAGCTCCTCCTCGGCGAGCTCGTCGAGCGCCCGGCGGATGGTGCCGCGGCTGACGGCGAAGCGCTGCGCCAGCTCGTTCTCGCCCGGCAGCAGCGAGCCGTTGCGGTACGCGCCGCTCAGGATGGCGGCCCGCAGCTCGTCCGCGATCTCCTGGCGTTTGAGCGAGGTGCGGCTGCGGGTGGCCGAGGCGGCGTCGTTGTCCATGCGCGATACAGTACCTGTTCACTACCTGTACTGCAAGCGAGAGGCGCTTCGCCCGTCCACTAGTGTTCGACTGTGACAGAGGTCGACGCCGCACCCGCCGCACCGCCCGCAGTGCCGCTCGACCAGCCCCTCCCTCACGCGAGCCTCGACCAGGCCGCGGGGCGCTTCTGGCGCAAGTACGCGACGTTCTCGGGTCGCGCCAGCCGGTCGGAGTTCTGGTTCGCGATGATCGCGGCGTACGTGCCGCCCGCCGTCGCGGTCTACGTGCTCCCGCTCCCGCTGCGCCTGCTGTCGGACCGGGCGTACATCGTGGCCTCGATCCTCCTCATGCTGGCGGTGTACCTCTATCTGGCTGCGCTCATCGTGCCGACGCTCGCGGTCACCTGGCGTCGCCTCCACGATGTGAACAGCTCGGGCGGCCTGTACTTCTTCGGCTTCATCCCCGTGATCGGGCCGATCCTGCTGCTGCTCAACCTCGCGGGAGCCCCCGACCCGGACGGGGTGCGCTTCGACCGTCCCCAGCCGCAGGCGGCCGCGGCTCAGGACGCGACGGCTCAGGACGCCACGGCTCAGGACGCCTGAGCGTCCCCCGCACGTGCGACCACGGCCTCCCGCGTCAAGCCCGGCACACGCGTCGACGGGCTCTCGACCGCGATGGCACCGGCGGCGTTCGCGAGCCGCGCCGCCTCCTCCGGCGGCATCCCGTCGGACAGCGCACAGGCGAGGGCCGCGGTGAAGACGTCGCCCGCTCCGGTCGTGTTGGCGGCACGCGCCGGCAGGCCGCCGATGCGTGTGCTGCTGCCGTCGCGCCGGAGCACCTCGCAGCCGTCGGCGCCGCGCGTGGCGACGATCGCGCCCACCCCGGCGCCGAACAGGGCGTCGGCGCCGCCCAGGGCCAGCGCCTCCGACTCGTTCGGCGTGAGCACGTCGACCAGGCCGAGCAGCGCGTCGTCGAGGCGCCGGGCCGGGGCGGGGTTCAGGACGACCGTCCAACCGCGCTCGTGCGCCATCCGGGCGGCGTGCAGCACGGCCTCCACCGGCACCTCCAGGCTCGCGACCAGCACGGGGGCGTCGCAGACCACCGGGTCGAGCCCCTCGATCGCCGCCGCCACATGCTCCGGCAGGAGCAGGCCGTTCGCACCCGGATGGACGACGATGGTGTTCTCGCCGCGGCCGTCGACGGTCACGTAGGCGGCGCCGGTGGGGGCGGCCGTGGTGAGCAGCTGCTCCACGCGCACGCCGGTACGTTCGAGCTCGGCGCGCGCCGCCCTTCCCCGCTCGTCGTCCCCGACCGCTCCGATGAAGAAGGTCTCGGCGCCGAGGGCCGCCGACGCCGCGGCCTGGTTCGCCCCCTTGCCACCGGGCTCCTCGGCCACCTCCGCGGCGAGCACGGTCTCCCCCGGCGCGGGGATGCGCGGCGCCCGGATGGTGATGTCGGTGTTCACGGAGCCGACGACGATCACGCTCATGCCGCTGCCGCCTCTCGTGCCGGTGTCCGAGCCAACCTAGCAACCGCGGGCGCCCGGCGGGGGCGACCCGGTGCGTAAACGCAACGTTGCACCGCGCCGACAGCCCGGTCGGGAAGGCCGCCGGCGCTCATAGCATCGGAGCCCGTCCGCACGCGCATCCGCAGCGTCCACTCGAGGAGCCACCCGAATGACCACCGCCCAGCAACGCCCGCGGCGAGCGCGCCGCACCCTCCGCCGCTTCGCCCTCAGCGACTGGTCGCCCGGCGCGCTCCGGGCGCGCGGCGCTGAGCCGACCCGGGAGGCCGAGCGCGCCTTCGCGGACCTCCGCGCGATTCACGCGGCCCGCACACCGCACCAGGAGATCGACCCCACTTAACCGGGGCGACGCGCTTTTGCCATACAAAATATTACGTGCATTACTGGCTGGATGCATCGAACGACCCGACACAGTAGCACGACATCCACCCGCCCCACCCGGCGCACCCGAACCCGACGCCGCGTCCCAGCGGTGCTGGCCGCGATCACCCTGGCGACGACAGCCGCCGGCCTCACCCTCGCGCCCGCCGACCATGCCGCCGCCGCCGAGCCCGGCGCCTCCACGGCCCGGATCAGCGGTCCGTGGGTCACCAACAACGGCCGCGGCGCCTCGATCTACGATGCCGTCGGCGTACCGACCGCCGGCGCCCCGATCACCGGAACCGCCGGCGCGACCGTGGCCGACGTCGTCGACCACGCCGCGACGTGGTCCTTCCCCGCGGTGGGCTCCACGGGCCCCGTGATGTACGGGACGGGCACCCTCGCGCTCTGCCTGACCGGCGCCTCCGGCACGGTGCACGCCGAGGCCTGCGTGGACGGACGCGCCGACCAGCAGTACTCCTGGAGCTTCCTGGACCGCCACGACACGGCGAAGGGGTACGGCATCGGACCGGCGAGCGACACCTCCCGCATCCTGGGCTTCGACGACGCGGGCACCGGCATCCTGACCGCCGAGGAGCGCAACCCGGGCTACTGGGTGCTCTGGATCTTCGTCAGCCTGGGCGCGTACGACGATGTCACCGCGACCGACCTGCTGACGCCGGTGAAGCCCCTCCACTACGTCGCGATGGGCGACTCCTACGCCTCGGGCCTCGGGACGCGGGCCCCCTGGGATTACGGCAACCTCTGCTTCCAGAGCCCTGAGGCGTACTCGTCGCTGCTGGCTGCGGCCGAGAAGGTCGCGACGTACCGCTCGGTCGCCTGCGCCTCCGCCGTGGTGAACAACGTCGACTCGGCGAACCAGACGTTCTTCGGCTTCTTCGACCTGCAGGGCCCGCAGCTGGAGTCGCTCACCCCCGACACCAACCTCGTCACCGTCTCGGCGGGCGGCAACGACCTGAACTTCGCCCAGATCCTGATCAACTGCGCGCTGAACGAGTTCTTCGACAACCCCGCGGGGACCTGCGTGCAGGCGATCGAGTCGGCGGAGACGCAGGCGCGCTCCCCGGAGTTCCACCAGAGCCTGGTGCGCACCTACGCCGCGATCAAGGCCCGCGTCGCCCCGGACGCGCGCATCCTCGTCATCGGCTACCCGCGCCTGTTCACCACCGCGAACACCCGCCTGGTCAGCGACAGCTCGCGGGCGCGCATGAACGCGGCGGTCGACGTCGCCGACCAGGCGATCGCCGCAGCGGCCCAGGAGGCCGGCGTCACCTTCGTCGACGTGCGCGACCGCTTCGCCGGCCACGGCGCCGTGCGCGGCGGCGGCCCGAACGCGTGGATCAACGACATCGACCCCACGCAGCTGATCAACATCATGCACCCGAACGCGGCGGGCCACGCGCAGGGCTACCTGCCCGCCATCGAGGCGGCGCTGCAGCCGTAGCGACCGCTCAGAGCGTCTCGCCGGCGTCCGCGAGCAGCGTGCTCCCCGTCATGATCATCGACAGGTCGCTCGCGGCGAAGAGCACGACGCGGGCGATGTCGTCCGGCGTGCCGAGGCGCCCGATTCTGCTCTGGGTCATCACATCGAGCGGCGGGATCTCGACACCGGCGGCCGCCGCCTGATCGGCGGCCGCCGTGGCCGCCGCGATGTTGCCCTCGGTCGGCACGAAGCTCGGCGCGACGCCGAGCACGCGGACGCCCAGCGGCGCGAGGTCGACCGCGAGCGACGCGGTCAGGCCGCGTGCGGCGTGCTTGGAACCGACGTAGGCCGCCATACCGGGGAACGCGACCTGGAAGCCCGCCGTGGAGATGATGTTCACGATGACGCCGCCGCTGCCGTCCGCGGCCATGCGCCGCGCCGCCTCGCGGGAGCCGAGGAAGACACCGCGCGCGTTCACGGCGAAGACGCGGTCCCACATCTCGTCCGGCATCTGAAGCACCGGCGCGTTCGGGAAGAGGCCGGCGTTGTTGACCCAGATGTCGATGCCGCCGAGTTCGGCGACCGCCAGGTCGGCGGCGGCGACGACCGACGCGGTGTCCGACACGTCGGCCTGTGCGCCGATCGCGGTGATGCCGTAGCGGTCTGCGAGCTCGGCGGCGGCCGCGCGCGCCGGGCTCTCATCGAGGTCGACGATGAGCAGGTCGGCGCCGGCCTCCGCCAGCCGGGCGGCGATCGCCCGTCCGAGGCCCTGCGCCCCACCCGTGACGACGGCGCGCCGGCCGGCGAGGGAGAGGAGCTCGGCGAGGGATGCGCTCGAGACGTCGGGGAACGGGTAGGGCACGGCAGACCTCCATGTCGGCGGAAACGATTAATTGCAGAGTATGCCATAAATGGTCGGACAGGTGTCGCGCGACAGCGTTCGGCTACCGTCGGAGCATGACCGAACAGGGCAGGAACCGCGGACGGCCCCCGCTCGTGGAGGAGGACGAGCTGCGCGCCCGCGCGATCGAGGTCCTCCGTCTGCACGGCTACCGGAACGTGACCATGTCCCGGATCGCCGAGGAGTGCGGGGTCAGCGTCCGGACGCTCCACCGCTACTTCCCCGCGAAGGCCGACATCGTCTGGGGCGGGATCGAGGGCTCCATCGACTCCCTCCGTGCGGCGCTCGATCACGCCGACGACACCCTCTCGCCCTTCGAGGCGATGGCGGCCGTCGTCGTCGAGGTCTTCGAGCAGGACGCGGACGCGCTCGAGGTCGGTCGCGCCCGCATGCGGATCATCGCCACCGAGCCCGACCTCGAGAACACCCGGCCCGATACGTACCGGCGATGGCGGGAGGAGACGGCCGCGTACTTCGCCCGCAGGCTCGGCATCCCCACGACGGATGTCGTCGCACAGTCCGCCGCTGCCGCCGTGCTGGCCGCGATCATGGCCGGCCTCGGCTGGTGGGCGATCCAGGACGACGAGACGCTCGCCCCGGTGACCGCGGTCCGCCGCGCACTCAGCGGGCTCGGCACCATGACGGCGGGCGGCCGCTGAGAGCGACGGCCCGACGACCGGCGTCCCGTCAGGCGACCAGGTCCTCCACTCGCGCGATCCGTTCGCCGTACCGGGCGAACCCGCGGCTCTGCGGGAGGCCGTCCTCCCCCGTGCCGAAGAGCAGTCGCGTGCCCTCCCGCACACCCGACCACTGGGCACGCAGCCGCATCTCGCCGTCACGCTCCCCCGTGACCTCGAGGTCGGCCTCGTAGACGACGCCGTCGAGCATCGAGCCGCTGAAGCGCTCGCTGCCCCGGTAGAAGCTGAGGCCGTCGTCGCTGTAGTCGACGTAGCGCGAGACCGCGGACGATGTGCCGTTCCCGTCCGAGGAGCGCTCGAATTCCAGGTACCCCGAATGCGCGCCCGCGATGCGGCCGGAAGGGACCTGCTCGGCGACCCGCCCGATGATCGCCCGAGCCTCGTCTCCGCCGATGCCGTATGGAGGCGCCGCGGGTGTCGGCACGACGGGGACGGGCGCGCCCGGCTCGTGGTCGAGGAGGTGGGCGATGCGCACGCGGAGGGTCCGCTCCGCCTCGCCGCCGCTGCCGCGGACCATCTCCATCCACATGGCCCTGCGGCCGCCGGGATGCCAGGACATCGGAGAGACGTAGACCCAGGTGTCGTCGGCGCTGCGGAGCGGCGTTCCGAGGTACTCGGGATCGCCGGCCGACCTCCCGAGGTCGACGAGCACCGGCCCGATGTCGCCGGGACGGAATCGCCGGACCCCGTCGACCACGTACAGATAGACGACCCAGGCCAGTTGCGCCGTGACGAGCTTGGCGTGCGGCCGCGGCACGAGCCCGAGGAACACGGGGTCCGTCCCGTGCGAGGCACGCGAGCTCATGACGATGCCGAGTCGCTCGTCGGGCGAGAGGATGGTCGTCTCGTCGTAGCCGGGAGCGCGGGTGAGCGATTCGAGCCGCTCGGCCGTGAGGTCCTGCACGACCGAGTCCGTGAGCGGGCCGCCGCCGTCTCCGACCGAGGAGATGGCCGCGCCGCCGCGGACGAACTGCTTGACCTCGCCGCCGAGCATGGGACGGGCGGTGTACCAGCCGTCCCGCTTCGGATCCGGCGTGAGCATGTCGGTGCTGCTGATGATGACCGGGTCGACGATCGTGTACCGCTCCTCGTCGCGCCGCAGCCCGCCGAGCGCGACGATCGCGGTCATATCGGTGCGCAGCGCGGTCCAGGCGATCCGCTCGCCGTCAGGTGACACGATGATCTCGGACCAGTGGTGCGAGGTGAGCGGGTCGGAGTCGAGGTCCCACGGGTACTCGACGTCGATGAGGGTCGTGCTCGTGGCCGTGTCGAGGTCGGGAGTCGCCTCCAGCACGTGATCGCCCAGCAGCACCCGTCGGTTGTCGGTGAACGGCATGTGGCGGATGCCGTTCGCGGTGGGCTTGCGCGGGATCGCCCCGGAGTAGATCTCGCGGAATCCCGAGCCGTCGTCGCTCACGATCCCGGCATGGAACCAGTCCTGGTCTGCCGGGTCCTCGTCGGTCCGGTAGAGCACGAACACCGAGCCCGAGAAGGTGTACGTGGCGCTCTCAGGGCGCACATGGGCGGGCAACGGAAGAGTGGCGAGCTCGACGCGGCCGAGATCCCCCTCCACGAGCTCGAACGGCGCTGCGGCGGTATCGGTCATGAGACGGGTTCCTTCCCGGTCGTGATCCAGCGCTGGATCCGGACGGCGATGGCGACGGGGTCGTCGCAGATCGTGAACACGCGGCCGGGTTCGGCCGGGTCCAGCGGCTCGAGGGTCTCCAGCTGCGAGCGCAGCAGGGCCGGCGGCATGAAGTGCCCGCTGCGGGCGGCCATGCGGCCGTGGATGAGCCCGGTCTCGCCCGAGAGGTGCGCGAAGACCATCTCTCGGCCGGCCGCGGCGAGCAGCGCGTCCCGGTGGCTCCGGCGGAGCGCGGAGCACGCGACGACGGCTCCGCCGCTCGCCTCGCCGATCGCCCGGCCCACATCGGCGAGCCACGGCCGGCGGTCCGCATCGGTGAGGGGCGTGCCGCCCGCCATCTTCGCCCGGTTCGCGGCCGGATGGAGGTCGTCGGCGTCGATGAACGGGACGCCGAGCCTCGCGGCGAGCTGCTGCCCGACGGTCGTCTTGCCGGAGCCGGAGACGCCCATGACGACGACCGCCGGGGCAGCGGACGTGCCCGTCATCTCAACGGACGCCCTTGACCTTGGTGAAGATGATCAGGCCGCCGATGAGGGCCAGGACGGCGCCGGCGAGGTACAGGCCGGTGTAGTTCTTGTCCGCGCCGACCGCGCCGATGGTGATGATCAGCGGCGCGATGAGCGGGGCCAGCGCGCTCGGGATCTTCTGCGCGAATGCGACGACGGCCAGGTAGCGTCCGGCCTCGGCGCGGTTCGGGAGGACGGCGAACACGATCGCCTGGTCGACGACGCTGAACGCCGCGATGGCGAGCTGCATGATGACCGAGCCGACGATCAGCGGCACGATCGACTGCGCGAACGCCTCGACGCAGGCGCCCGCGACGAAGAGCAGTGCGCCGATCAGGGTGAAGAGCTTGCGGCGTCCCAGCTTGTCCGAGAGGAATCCGCCGAGGATGGCCCCGCCGGTCGCCGCCAGCACGCCGATGATGCCGATGGCGGCGACGACGCCGGCCACCTCCACGACCGGGATGTGCAGGCGCTGGGCGTAGAAGAACGTGCCGAAAGTCGTGTTGAAGTACAGGCCCATGAAGAAGATGAAGCGACCGAGCCAGTTCCAGCCGAAGTCCGGGTGCTTGCGCGGATTGAAGACGTAGCTGCTGAGGAGCGCCTTCACCGTGACCGTGTCGTTGCGCACGATGTCGCGCGAGCTGCCCTCGCGCTTGATGAAGACGAAGGCGAGGATCAGGACCAGCCCGACGATGGCGGGGACGAGGAAGACGAGGAAGGTCGACTTCACCACCGCGTACGCGATGCCGATGCCGATCACCGGAGCGATCTGGGTGCTCACACCGGTGAGCGCGGACGCGCGGCCGCGCTGCTCCTCGGGCACCCGGTCGGCCAGCAGCGTCTGGATGCCCTGACCGGCCGTCGCCCAGCCCAGCAGCCCGACCACCCAGCCGACGCCGACCAGGAGCAGGCTCGGCGCGATCGCGATGAAGGCGACGGCGACGAGGCCGAGCAGGGCGCCTCCGACGATGAAGGGGGTGCGGCGACCGAACGGCGAACGCAGCCGGTCGCTCCACACTCCCAGCAGCGGGCTGAGGACCAGGTACACGAGCTGGGCGGTGCCGGTGACGTACCCCAGCACCTCCTCGTGCCCGGGCTCGAGCTGGGAGATGCGGACGGCGAGCGAGTACGACAGCGGCACCATCAGGGCGAGGCTCGCGCCGAAGTTCGCGACGGTGATCCAGAACAGGTAGCTGCCGCTCACCCGCTGCAGCGGAGGGGCGACGAGGTCCGGTCCGTTGAGCTCCTGGTTCTGCGGCCCCGCGGCGGGTCCGGCCGTCGGCGGGAGGACGGTCGCGGCCTCCACCCGCACCGCGCGGGAGGATTTGGTGTCGAGATTGCTGTACTTGCGCATGGATGTGACTCCTTCGTCAGTGATCGTGAGGCGTTGTGCTGCTACCAGTCGTGGACGGTGCCGTCCGCGAGCCGGTTGTAGGGCAGGTAGGCGCGGATGTACGGGTATCTCCCGGCCTCGTCGACGTCGAGCTCGACGCCGAGGCCCGGCTGGTCGCCGGGGTGGAGGAAGCCGTCCTGCCACGTGAAGGACTGCTGGAAGACCGCGTCGGTCTTCTCGCCGTGCTTCATGTACTCCTGGATGCCGAAGTTGTGGATCGCCAGCCCCAGGTGCATCGCCGCCGCCATGCCGACCGGGGAGATGTCGGTCGGGCCGTGCATGCCGGACTTGATCTGGTACTGGGAGGCGTAGTCGAGCACCTTCTTGAGGTGCGTGATGCCGCCGGTGTGGGTGACCGCCGAGCGGACGTAGTCGATGAGCTGCTCGCGGACGATCTGCTGGTAGTCCCAGACGGTGTTGAAGATCTCGCCGATCGCGAGCGGCGTCGTGGTGTGCTGCCGCACGAGGCGCAGCGCCTCCTGGTTCTCGGCCGGGGTGCAGTCCTCCAGCCAGAACAGGTCGTACGGCTCCAGCGACTTCCCGAGCTTCGCCGCCTGGATGGGCGTCATGCGGTGGTGGCCGTCGTGCAGCAGCGGCAGCTCCGGGCCGAACTCGGTGCGCACGGCCTCGAACACCGTCGGGATGTGGCGCAGGTAGGACCGGGTGTCCCAGTCCTCCTCGTTCGGGAGGCCGCCGCGCTGCGCCGGCTCGTGGTCGTAGCGGACGCCGTTGTTGGCCTCGTAGGTGGCGTTCGACGCGATGCCGTAGATCGACTTCAGCCCGGGGACGGCCGACTGGATGCGGATCGCCTTGTATCCCTGCTCCAGGTGGTCGCGCACGCTGTCGAACAGCTCGGGCAGGTCGCGGCCGGAGGCGTGCCCGTAGGCGAGCAGGCCGTTGCGGGAGGCGCCGCCGAGCAGCTGGTACACGGGCATCCCGGCCGCCTTGCCCTTGATGTCCCACAGGGCCATGTCCACCGACGCGATGGCCGCCATCGTCACCGGCCCGCGGCGCCAGTACGCGCTGCGGTACAGGAACTGCCAGGTGTCCTCGATCCGCGACGCGTCCCGGCCGATCAGCAGCGGGACGACGTGCTCGGCGAGGTACGCGACGACCGCCTGCTCGCGTCCGTTCAGCGTGGCGTCGCCGAGCCCGGTGAGACCGTCGTCGGTCGTGAGCTTGAGCGTGACGAAGTTCCGGTCGGGGCTCGTGACGATGACCTCGGCCTTGTCGATGATCACTGCTGGTCCTCCTTCTCGGCGGCGCCCGGCTTGCTCCCGTCGAGTCCGCGCCACCGTTTCCTCAGCGAGAACGCGGCGCCCTTGGGCTTGCGGTCGCGGGTGAAGACGCCCTTCTTGTTGCCGTCGACCCGATGGATGCCGGGCCCGGTCATGAAATCGGCGAAGTTCCAGATGTGCTCGCCGACGAACTCGGGGATGCGGTCGAACACCCGGTGATAGGTCGCGAGCAGATCGGTCTGGTACTCCTCCGTCCACGGCATGTCCCACACCGAGTGGAGGCCCGGCTGCGTGTCGGCGCCGTACTCGGACATCATGATCGGCTTCCCGAACCGCTGCACCCAGCCGCGCAGCTCCTGCTCGAGCACCGACTCGGCCGTGGCGAGGTCGCCGGTGAAGACGTACCAGCCGTAGTACCGGTTGATCGAGAGGACGTCGAAGAGGTCGGCGATCGTGTCGTTCGTCGGGTTCGCGAACATCACGGCGGCGTACGTGACCGGCCGCGTGGGGTCGAGCTCCCTCGTCAGCTGCACCAGCGGCTCGAAGTACCCGCGCGCGCCCTCCTCGTTGGAGGCCGGCTCGTTGGCGATGCTCCACATGACGACCGACGGGTGGTTCTTGTCCCGCGCGATCAGCTCGCGCAGGTGCTGGGCGTGGACGTTCTTGGTCTCGCCGCCGAAGTTCTCCTCGGCGAAGGTCGGTGTGGGTGGGATGCCGGTCAGGCCGCCTTGGACGCCCAGGTTGAGACCGACCGCGGCCGTCTCGTCGACGACGACGATCCCGTGCCGGTCGGCGAAGTCGAGCACCTCCTCGGCGTACGGGTAATGACTGGTGCGGAACGAGTTCGCGCCGGTCCACTCCAGCAGCTGGAAGTCGTGGACGAGGTACGCGTCGTCGTGGCCCTTGCCGCGTACCGGGGTGTCCTCGTGCTTGCCGAACCCGGTGAAGTAGAACGGCTCGCCGTTGATCAGGAACGCGGTGCCCCGCACCTCCACGGTCCGCACACCGAACGGGAGGGTGTAGCTGTCCACGACGTCGCCGTCGGCCGTCAGCTCCACGACGAGGTCGTACAGGTAGCCGGCGCCGGGCCGCCACAGCGTCACGTCGGTGATGCGGAGCACGCCCTGCTCGCCTTCGCCCGTCGCCACAGTGGCGCCGGCCTCGTCCACGACCCGGACGCGCGTCCGGACACCCGGCTCGCCCGCCGCGCGGACGGTGTAGTCGACCACTCCGTCGACGCCCTCGATACCGGTCGTCACCGTGATGTCGTCGACATACGACAGCGGGGTGCTGGACAGCTTCACCGACCGCGCGATGCCCGCGTAGTTGTAGAAGTCGTGGAGGTAGGACTGGCGCTCCCGGCCGTCGGGACCGGTGGTCACGGTGCCGGGCGGGATGGTGATGTTCGTCAACCGGTTGTCGACCGCGACGGTGAGGCGGAACTCCTCGCCGGCGAGGACGACGCCGGTCACGTCGGCCTCGAACGGCGTGTAGCCGCCGACGTGCTCGGCGACGAGCTCGTCGCCGACGTAGACCCGCGCCGCGTGGGTGACGGAGCCGAACCGCAGCACGATGCGCTCTCCGGACCAGCCGCGCGGGACGCGCACGTCGCGCTGGTACCAGACGACGCCGACGTGTTCGCGGATCGCGGGGTCGACGAACAGGTCGTTGTAGCTGGCAGGCACGGGGGCCTCGAGTGCCGTGTCGAGCCGGCTCGTCCATGGCCGGTCTCCGGCGGTGGTGTCGAGGGCGAAACGCCACAGACCGTCGAGGGTCACGACGTCGCGGGTGGGGGTGGTTCGGGTGCTGAGCATGCTTCTCCTACGCGGCACTGCGGGGTTCAGTGGACCAAGTACACCAGCTTTTGCGAATTTAGGCAAGCGATTGCCATACTGGTCTCCACGACCTGCTCGCAATGCGTACTGGAGGCGATGACGCCGATGACCGAAACCGTCCCGACCTGGCTGCGAATCGACGCGGGAGGCGATCAGTTCGCCGTTTCGGGCCCCACGCCCCGCCTCTCCTGGCTCCCGGCCCTCGACACCGCCGACGGCTACGAACTGGAGGCGACCATCGACGATGGCGCTTCCGAGCGCACCTCCGAGCCTCAGCATGCGACCGTACCCGGCCATCGACTGAACGCCTGGCCCTGGCGACCGCTGCGCAGCGGCGAGCGGGTGCGCTGGCGCGTCCGTGCCGTCGGCGGCGCCTGGAGCGAGGAGCATTCGTTCGAGACCGGTCTGCTCGACGCGGACTGGACGTCGGAGTGGATCTCGCCGGTCCTGAGCGAGGCGTCGCGCGCCGCGGTCTTCGGCAAGCGACCGGGCCACAGCCTCCGCCGCACGTTCTCCCTCGACCGCCCGATCCGTCGCGCGCGGCTGTACGCGACGGCGCTCGGCGTGTACGAGGCGTTCGTCAACGGCGAGCGGGTCGGCACCGCCGAGCTCTCCCCCGGCACCACCTCCTACGACAGGACCGTGTACGCGCAGGCAGCGGATGTCGCGGGCGCGCTCGCGGCGGGCGACAACATCCTGGAGATCGCACTGACGGACGGCTGGTATCAGGGCCAGGTCGGTGCCTTCCACGCCCGCGCGGCGTGGACGGACGGCGACGATGTCGCGATCCGGGCCGAGCTGCACGTGACGTTCGAGGACGACTCCTCCGAGGTGATCCGCACCGACGGCTCCTGGACGAGCCGGACCTCGCCGATCGTCCGGGCGGGGCTCATGGATGGCCAGGCGACCGACTTCACCGTCGAGCCCGTGGAGCTCGGCACGGCTCGCGTCGGAGTCGTGTCGGGGCCGCCGGTGTCGTGGTCCCCCGCGCCGCCGGTCCGGCGCGTCGAGGAGCGCGCCCCCGTGAGCCTCCGATTGCTGGACTCGGGCGACTGGATCGCGGACTTCGGCCAGAACGCATCCGGCTGGCTCCGGCTCACCGATCTCGGCCCGCGCGGCTCCCGCACGGTGATCGAGCACGGCGAGCACCTCGACCCGGCCGGCGATCTCGACATGTCGCACCTCGACTCCGAGCGCGAGGGCGACGGCCTGGTGGTGCTCGACCAGCGGGACGAGGTCGTCTCGGACGGCACGCCCGGCACGGTCTTCGAACCGCGGCACACGGTGCACGGCTTCCAGTACGCGCGCATCCGGCGCGGCGGTCTCCCGCTCACGCCGGATGCGGTGCGCATGCAGGTCGTCAACACCGACCTCGCGCCCGCGGGATCGTTCCGGTGCAGCTCCGACGACCTGAACCGGCTGTACGAGGTCGCCGACTGGAGCTTCCGCGGCAACGCCGTCGACATCCCCACCGACTGCCCGCAGCGCGAGCGGCTCGGCTGGACCGGCGACTACCAGGTCTTCGCCTCGACGGCCGTCCGGCTGTTCGACGTGCACGGCTTCACCCGCAAGTGGCTGCAGTCGGTGCGCGACGACCAGCTCGATGACGGCCGGATCGCGAACTTCTCGCCGGACGGCCGTCAGGTCAAGCACCACCCGGAGCTCCAGGTGGCGCAGATGACCGGCTCGGCGGGATGGGGCGATGCGATCGTGCACGTGCCCTGGGTGCTGTACGAGACGTACGGCGACGCCGACGAGCTCGCCGCGAACTGGGAGGCGATGGTCCGCTGGGTGGAGTGGGCGCTCGGCACCGCACGAACGCGCCGCCACCCGTCGCGCATCGCCCGATCGGCCGAGCCGCTCCCGCACGAGGAGTACCTCTGGGACGGCTCCTTCCACTGGGGCGAGTGGTGCGAGCCCAAGGAGCGCGCGGAGGACGGCAGCCTCGTCGACCCGCTGCAGGAGAACCCGATGGCGTGGTTCATGGCGGACAAGGGGGAGGTCGGCACGGCCTACCTCTACCGCTCCACCTCCACGCTCGCCCGCATCGCCGCCGTCCTCGGCCGCGCGGACGACGCGGCCAGGTACTCGGCCGTCGCCGAGAGCGTCCGCGATGCCTGGCGCACGGAGTTCCTGCGCGAGGACGGCCGCACCGCCACGGACACGCAGGCCGCCTACGTGCGGGCGCTGAGCTTCGGGCTCCTGCCCGACGACCAGCGCGGCGCTGCCGCCGACCGGCTCGTCGAGCTCATCCGCCGGGCGGGCACGCACCTCGGAACCGGCTTCCTCTCGACGGCGGACCTGCTTCCGACGCTCGCCGACACCGGGCACGCCGGCGTCGCCTACGAGCTGCTCCTCCAGCGCACCTCTCCGTCCTGGCTCGGGATGCTCGACCGCGGCGCGACGACCGTCTGGGAGGACTGGGACGGCGTGGACGAGGCGGGCCGCGCCTTCGCCTCGCTCAATCACTACTCGAAGGGCGCTGTCGTGCGGTTCCTGCACACGCACCTGCTCGGCCTGGACCAGGCTCCGGGATCGGCCGCGTGGGAGTCGTTCGTGCTGCGCCCGGTGCCGGGCGGTGACGTGACCTGGGCCGAGGGCTCGTACGTCACCCCGCAGGGCACCGTCCAGGCCGCGTGGCGGATCGAGGGCGGCACGATCACCGTCTCCGGGACGGTGCCGGCGGCCACCAGCGGCACCGTCGTCCTCCCGGATGGGACGACGACCGCGGTGGGACCGGGCCCGTTCCTGCTGTCCGGCCGCGTCTGACGGGCGGGGACGAACGATCGAGCGCCCGGCGGCATGGCCGCCGGGCGCTCCTTCACGTGCGGGACAGGATGCCGCCTTCGCTCAGGCCTCTGCCCGTCCGTTGCGGCGGGCGACCTCTCCCAGCCAGCCGAGGCTCGGCTTCGGCGAGCGCACGAAGGTCTCGCGGTCGACGGCGATGAGGCCGAACGTCGGCTCCCAGTGGCCCCACTCGTAGTTGTCGAGGAGGCTCCAGTGCAGGTAGCCGCGCACGTCGACGCCGTCGGCGATGGCGAGGTCCAGGTGACGGAGCGCCTCGTCGGTGTACGCGATGCGCCGGGCGTCGTCGTGGGTGGCGATGCCGTTCTCGGTGACCACGATCGGGACGCCGCCGGTGACCTCGGCCGTGTGCCGCACCGCGATGCCGAGCGCGTCCGGCCGGTATGCGGTTCCGACGAGGGTGTTGTCCGGGCTGTCGGGGTGGGGCTCGATGCCGTCGGCGTTCACCCACTGCGCCGAGTACGACTGCACGCCGACGAAGTCGTCGCCGCGGGAGCCCTCGAGGTAGAGGTCCTCCCAGATGTACTCGAGCTCGCGCCGCTTCTCCTCGCCGCCCAGCCGGGTCTCGAACGCGCGGTTGGCGACGGTCCAGCCGACCTTGGCGCCGGTGCGCTCGCGCACCAGGTCGCGGACCGCGTGGTGCGCCTCCACGAAGATGCGGCCGATCTCGGGGCTCGGCGCGGGCAGCGCGGGGCGTGGTCCGTCCGTGTCCACGGTCGGACTCTGCCACTCCTCGCCGCTGGACTGCGCCTGCTGCATCATCGCGGCCATGCCGGTCATCATCGCCAGCATGTTGGGCTCGTTCATGGTGGCGACCCACTCCACGCCGTCGAGGATGGTCGTGGCCGTGTCGACGTAGGCACGGAACCGGTCGATCGCGTCGGGCGCCATCCAGCCTCCGCGCTCGGCGAACCAGCGCGGATTGGTGAAGTGGTGCAGAGTGACGAACGGCGTCAGGCCCAGCTCGACCGCGGTGTCGATCATGCGGCGGTAGTGGGCCAGCTCGGCACGCGACACCATGCCGGGCTCCGGCTCGATGCGCGCCCATTCGATCCCGAACCGGTAGGCGTTGTAGCCGGCGTCGGCGAGGAGCTGCATGTCCTCGCGGTAGCGGTGGTAGCTGTCGCAAGCGTCGCCGCTGCGCTCCATGCCGGGGATCCTGGACTCGTTGGCCCAGAAGTCGCTGTTGAGGTTGTTGCCCTCGATCTGGTGCGGCGCGGTCGAGGCGCCCCACAGGAATCCGTCGGGGAAGGTGCTCATCGGGCGAGTCCTGCTTTCTCGTGAAGGGTGTCTGCGGCGATCGCCGCGTGCGCGGCCGCCACGGCGGCCAAGAAGGGAGCGTCGTCCGCGAGCTCGGACGAGAGCTCGCGGGCGCCGACGGCCGGGTCTGCGCCCGCGCGCTCGGCGAGCAGCCATGCGGCGATGGCGGTCGCGCATCCCGCAGCGGACCGACCGGCGGCCCGCTCGGCCAGCGCAACGGGCACGACGCGCAGGCGCAGCTTGGTGAGCGACCCCTCGGCGATCTGCGCGAGGCGGTGGACGATGCGCGGGTTGGCGAACCGCTGGGCGAGCGCGACGCGGTACTCCACGGTCTCGACGTCGGGCAGCTGGGCGGCGGCCTCGTCCCACAGCCGTTCGACCTGCGCTCGGCAGATCGGATCGGCGAAGGCCGCGGCGACGGTCTCGTGGCCGCGCAAGCGCCCGGCCGACGCCAGCAGCGTGTGGGCACCGTTCAGCATCCACAGCTTGCGCGCCTCCCACGGGCGGATGTCACGGACGAACCGCGCCCCGGCGGCCTCCCAGCGCGGGCGCCCCGCGGGGAAGTCCCCGGAGAGCACCCAGTCCGCGAACGGCTCGGCGATCACGGGGGCGGCGTCGTGCCATCCGGTGGCCTCGGCCACGCGCCGGACATCGTCCGGCTCCAGCCGCGGGGTGATCCGGTCGACCGAGGTGGAGACGAAGGATGTTCCACGCGGCACCCACGCGGCCAGCGCCGGCGAGACGAGGGCGGCCAGCTCGGTGAGCGTGCGGCGCGCGACCTCGCCGTTGTCGGGCAGATTGTCGCAGGGCACGACGGCGATCGGCCCGGCCCCGCGGCGCCGGCGCTCCTCCAGCGCGAGCAGGATGCGGGCGGGAGCGGTGCGGAGGGCCGGAAGCGCGGCGGACGGCGCCCACGACCAGGCGCGCAGATCCTCGACATCCGCGACGATCTCCGGGTCGTCGCGGTCCAGGCCGCCGGAGGCGGAGAGGCGGTACCCGGCCTCCGTGATCGTCAGTGTGAGCACCGCGACGTCGGACGCCGCCACAGTTTGCACGAAGTCGGCGAGGTCGTCGCCGGGCACGGCCTTCACGATGCTCCGGATGCGCTCGTAGGCGTCCGCCGCGGGACCCCGCTCCACGAGGGTGTAGACGCAGTCCTGCGCGTCCAGCACGATGGCGGCATCGGGACGCCGGCCGGTGTAAGCGGCGATCCCCCACTGTTCGGCGTCGGCGGCATGGGCGGTGTACCAGGCCTGGTGCGAGCGGTGGAAGGCTCCGAGCCCGAGGTGGACGATCCGGACGGGCGGTCGCGCGCTCACAGCTTGAACACCCGTCTCGGCTGCGGTCCTACGATGTCGTCCGCGATCCGCTCGGCCATCGCCAGCGTGATCCTCCCTTCGACCACATACCGGGCGAGGAAGGCCGCGTCGGCCCGGCGCGCGGTGTCGTGGCGGACGGGGATCGACAGGAAGGCGCGCGTGTCGTCGATGAAGCCGGAGCCGCGGAAGAAGCCGGCTGTCTCCGTGACTGCCGAGCGGAACCGGCTGATCGCATCCGGCGCATCCAGGAACCACCACGGCGCCCCGATGAACACGCTCGGATAGAACCCGGCCAGCGGGGCGATCTCACGGGAGTACACGGTCTCGTCGACCGCGAACAGCACCAGATGGAATCCCGGCGCGTCGCCGAACCGCTCGAGGAGCGGCCGCAGCCCGGTGACGAAGTCGGTGCGCACGGGGATGTCATGGCCGGTATCGGCGCCGTACCGTTCGAACGTCGCCGTGTGGTGGTTGCGCAGCACGCCGGCGTGGATGGTCATGACGAGGCCGTCCTCCACGCTCATCCTCGCCATCTGGAGGAGCATGTGTGCGCGGAACAGCGCGGCGTCCTCCGGGGACCCTTCACCGAGCAGCACCCGCTGGAAGAGGCGCTCGGCCTCGGCGCGGGCGAGGTCGGCCGTCAGCGGTTCCTGCACGCCGTGATCCGCGGAGACGGCGCCGTGCTCGATGAAGTACCGCCGGCGGGATTCGAGTGCCGCCAGATAGCCGGCGAAGGTCGCCGGGCTCCCGGTCGCCTCCAGCAGCCGTTGCACGTTCTCGCGGAAGCCGACGGCGGCGGGATCGAGGTAGCTGTCGGGCCGGAAGGTCGGCACCACCCTGCCGCGCAGACCGGCGGAGCGGAGCGCGTCGTGCTGGGCGAGGTCGTCGAGCGGGTCGTCGGTGGTGGCGAGCACCTCGATGCCGAAGCGGTCGAAGAGGGCGCGCGGCCGGAAGGCGGGCTCGGCCAGACGCTCCGCGATGCGGTCGTAGACGGCGTCGGCCGTGGCGGGGAGCAGCGGCTCCTGCACGTCGAGCACCTGCATCAGCTCCTCCTCCAGCCAGTAGCCGGAGGCCGTCCCCGCGAAGAGGTGCCAGTGCTCCGCGAGCAGCCGCCACACCTCGCGCGGATCCGCGGGCCGGCCGACGCCCAGCCGGCCGAGGTCGACTCCCGCGGCATGCAGCAGCCGGGTGACGTAGTGGTCGTGGCTGACGAGCAGGTCGGCGGGATCGGTGAAGGCCGCGTCGGTCGCCAGCCATTCGATCGGCACATGGCCGTGCGGTGACACGATCGGGGCCTCTGCCACGCGGAGGTAGAGGCTGCGCGCGATGTCCCGGGTGGACGGATCGGCGGGCAGGAGGCGATCGGGGTCGCGGCGTCGCGGCTGAAGCATGTCCCTATTCCAGCGTCCGCGGCATTATTTGTCAACCGATTGCCGAGTGATGCTCCCCTCCAGAGATGATCGCGCGGTCCCGCATGTTTTGGCAGATCGTGCCACCAATCCCGAACCGGCTTCCGATAGGATGTGCCAACCGTTTGCCGAGCAGGCGACGCGCGACCGGAAGGATGCGGATGAGCGAATCGGAGACGCTGGCCTCCCCTCGCCCCGGGGCGCGGAAGCCGCCGGCGACGATCTACGACGTGGCGAAGGCCACCGGCGTCAGCCCGTCGACGGTGTCGCGCGCGCTGAACAAGCCCGGCCGGCTGAAGGAGGCCACGGAGCGCCGCATCCGCGAGGCCGCGGACGAGCTCGGCTACCGCATCAACCCGATGGCTCGCGCACTGCCGACCGGCAAGACCGGCACCATCGCGCTCCTCGTGTCGGACATCACCAACCCCGTCTACTTCGACCTGGTCCGCGGTGCGGAGCGCGTCGCCTCCGAGAACGGGCTCACCCTGGTCTTCGCGGAGTCGCAGGAGTCGGCAGAGGTCGAGCAGTCGATCGCCGAGCGGCTGCAGACCTCGGTCGACGGCCTCCTGCTCGTGGCCTCGCGACTGGACGACGACGGCATCCGCCACCTCGCCGCAGCGAAGCCCCTGGTCGTCGCGAACCGCCGTGTGCCGGAGGTGCCCGCCGTCGTACCCGAGCTGCGCCCCGGGATCGCCGCCGCGCTCGACGCCCTTCAGGAGCGCGGCCACCGCCGCATCGCCTACCTCGCCGGCCCGGAGGCGTCGTGGATCAACCACGAGCGCTGGCAGACGCTCTTCGAGCTCGCGATCGCACGGGGCATGTCGATCGTCGAGATCCCGTCCACCGCGCCGACGCGCGAGGGGGGCGCCGAGGCCGTCGACCGCGTGCTCGCGGCCGACGTCTCCGCCGTCCTCGCCTACAACGACCTGCTCGCCCTCGGCCTGCTGCGGGCCGGCCGCGTGCGCGGACTGGACCTCCCCGCCGCCCTCAGCATCGTCGGCTTCGACGACATCTTCGGCGCCGACCTGCCCACCCCCGCGCTGAGCACGATCAAGAGCCCGCTGGCGCAGCTGGGCGGCCGGGCCATCCGGCGCCTGCTCGCCGAGATCGACGGGAAGGACGACGACGACACTCTGCCGCTGGAGACCACCTTCGTCAGCCGGGAGTCGGTGGCCGACCTGCGCTGAGCCGGCAGACCGACGGCGAGGATGGTCAGACGCGAGCCAGGACGACGCCGTTCGGTTCGATCACCCGGCCCCGCACATCCTCCCCGGTCAGGACATCCGCACCGTCGAGGTCGAGCACGACCGGCTCGATCCCGTGATTGATGACGATGTCGACGTCGCCGCGGCGCACCACCTCGACCAGCCCCGCGGAACGGCCGACGGTCACGCGACGCGTGCCGACGCCGGCCTCCTCGAGCAGCCGCTCCACCAGCTCGCCGACCGCGACCCGGTCGAGGCGGGTGCCGAGATACCAGCCTGCCCCGCGGCCCACCGCCTTGCGCGTGAGCGCCGGCCAGCCGGCGAGATCGCCCTCGGCGAAGGTCGCGACGACCTCGGCGTCCCGCACGCGCACGGCGTCCTGCCACTCCGCTGCGGCGGTCCCCCCTCCTGAGAACGGCCCGCCGTTCACTCGGACGGTCCGCGCCGCCGCCGACATCGCGGCGACGGGGATGGCCCCCGGCCGCTGCTGCGCGCCCGCAAGCGGCGTGAACTCCTCGATCCAGACGCCCAGCGTCTCCTGAAGCCGCCCCAGGTACCCGCCGAGCCGCACGTGGAGGCGCTCGTCGACGATGGCCGTCTGGTCGGTCACGAGCACGGTCGCCCCGGCGCGCGCCGCAGCATCGATCCGGACGAGCTGCTCATCCGTGGCGACGTACAGGCTGGGGACGATCACCAGCGGATACCCCGTCAGGTCCTCGTCGGCACGAACGATGTCGACGACGACGCCGACATCGGTGAGTGCTCCGTGCCAGCGGGACACGAGCGGAAGATACTCCGTCCGGGCGGGGAGGCCGCGCTGCTCGATCGCCCACCAGCTGTCCCAGTCCAGGACGATCGCCGCCTGTGCCGGGGTCCGCGAGCCCATCAGCGGGGCCAGCTCCCTCAGCTCCGCGCCGAGCGCCGTGACCTCGCGCCAGACGCGCGTGTCCGTCCCGCCGTGCGGCAGCATCGCCGAGTGGAAGCGCTCGGCGCCGACCGCCGATTGCCGCCATTGGAAGAACAAGATCGCGTCCGCTCCGCGGGCGAACGCCTGGTACGAGAGCGCGCGCATCTGGCCGGGCCGCTTGGGGGCGTTCGCCTCGCGGAAGTTGACCGCGCTCGTGGCCTGCTCCATCAGCATCCAGGGCCGTCCCCCGCCGAGCGAGCGCATGAGGTCGCGGGACAGCGCCGCGCCACGAGCCGCATCCGCGTCCGCCGGGTCGGGATAGAGGTCGTCGGCGATCACGTCGAGGTGGGGTGCCCAGCTCCAGTAGTCGAGGTGGCGGAAGGTGCCCATGAAGTTCGTCGTCACGGGGACGGCCGCGGTGATCTCGCGCAGGACGGCCTTCTCGGCCAGGAAGCACGCCAGCAGCTCATCGGAGCTGAACCGGTCGAAGTCGAGCAGCTGCCCCGGGTTGCCGAGGGCGGGGGTCGCACGCGGGGGCAGGATCTCGTCGAAGGTGCCGTAGTGCTGCGACCAGAACGCGGTGCCCCACGCCTCGTTGAGCGCGTCGATCGACCCGTACTTCGCCTCGAGCCAGCGGCGGAAGGCGGCGGCGCTCGCGTCGCAGTAGCAGCGGGCGACGTGGCAGCCGAACTCGTTGTTGATGTGCCAGAGCTGCAGCGCGGGGTGCTCGCCGTAGCGCTCCGCCAGGACGCGGACGAGCCGCACGGCGGCGGCCCGGTACTCCGGCGAGCTCGGGCAGTACTCCTGGCGGGAGCCCGGAGAGAGCCGCACGCCCTCCGCGGTCACCGGGAGCGACGCTGGATGGGCCCGTGAGAACCACGGCGGCGGGGAGGCCGTCGCCGTGGCGAGGTCCACCTTCACTCCGCCGGCGTGGAGCGTGTCCAGGACGCGGTCGAGCCACCCGAAGTCGTACTCCCCCTCGCGCGGCTCCAGCAGCGCCCACGAGAAGACGCCGACTGTGGCGAGGGTGACCCCCGCCTCCCGCATCAGCCGGACGTCCTCCTCCCAGGTCTCCTCCGGCCACTGCTCGGGGTTGTAGTCGCCGCCGAACCAGGGGCTCGCGCCGAAGGGCGACCGCATCCGCGCCTCCTCGCTCACTTGATCGCGCCCGCCCCGATGCCGTTGACGATGTGACGCTGTGCGAGCAGGTAGAAGACGATGATCGGCACGATCGAGATGGCCGTCGCCGCGAGCAGGACCTGCTGCTGCGGCGTCTCGGCGGACACGAAACTCGTCAAGCCCCGCTGCACCGGCATCAGCGTGTTGTCGTCGAACAGCACGAGCGCCATCAAGTACTCGTTCCAGGCGGCCAGGCCCTGGATGACCGCGACCGCGGCGAGGCCGGGACGGGCCAGCGGCAGGATGACGCTCCAGAAGATGCGCAGCGGCGAGGCTCCGTCGATCGCGGCGGCCTCCTCCAGATCGCGCGGCTGGTTGGCGAAGAAGCTGCGCATGATCAGCGTCGCCATCGGCACGCCGGCGGTGATGAGGATGAGGATGTACCCGAGCCGCGAGTTGGTGAGGTTCAGGTTGATCAGCAGCCGGTACTGCGCGAGGAACATCGCCGGCGCCGGGATGATCATCACGGCCAGGATCACGAACGTGAAGACGCTCTTGCCCCAGAACTGCAGCCGGGCGAGCGCATAACCGGCCATGCTCGACACGATGAGGATGCCGACGATGGCACAACCGGTGTAGATGACGCTGTTCATCAGGTACAGACCGAGGTCGCCCTGCACCCAGGCGGTGACGAAGTTGCCCCACTGCGGATTCAATGGCAGGAGCGAGCCGCCGCGCAGCACCTCGTCGAGCGTCTGCAGGGAGCCGGAGAGCATCCACAGCACCGGGAAGAGCGCCAGGACCGCCGCGACGACGAGCAGGCCGTAGAGCCCGACCTGGTCGGCGCGTACGCGACGTCGACGACGGGAGGGGGCGGGTATGGACCCTCCGCTCGGGCCCGCCGCCGGGGTGGTGATGCGCTGCTGTTCGAGGGGGATTACCATCTCAGGTCGACTTTCCTTGTCTCGTCACGCCCGGGATCGGCGCGCGGAGATTCCGAGCTGGATCAGCGAGAGCAGCACGAGCGCTCCGCCGAAGAGCACCGACATCGCGGCGGCCGATCCGTACCGGTGGTTGGTGAACGCCTCCGCGTAGATCTGCAGCGTCGGCACGGCTGTGTGATAGCCGGGCCCGCCGTTGGTCAGCACCTGCACGGTGCCGAAGACCTGCAGCGCTGCGAGCAGCGTGAGCAGGCTGACGATCGCGGTGACGGGGGCGAGGTGCGGCCACGTGATGTACCGGAACTGCGCCCAGCCGCGTGCCCCGTCGAGGCTCGCCGCCTCGTACAACTCCTTCGGGATGTCCTGCAGCCCGGCGAGGAACAGCAGGAAGCCGAAGCCCCAGTGGAACCAGATGAACACGGCGACGACGCTCGGCAGCGCCAGGCTCGGGTCGCCGAGCCAGTTCTGCTGCAGCGACCCGAGCCCGACCCACTCCAGCATCCGGTTGATGATTCCCGAGCGCGGGTCGAGCAGCGACGAGAAGATCATCCCGACGACCACGACGGAGAGCACGCCGGGGAGATAGAACGCGGTGCGGAAGAAGGTGCGGCCCCTCGCGATGCGGTTCACCGCCAGAGCCATCGCCAGCGAGAGCCCGTTGCCCACGAAGAAGCCGACGACGCCGAAGACGAGCACGTTGCCCATCGAGGTCCAGAAGGCGGCGTCCTTGAAGACGAAGTCGTAGTTGTCCAGCCCGACGAACGGCGTGTCCGGGCTGACCCCGTCCCACGACTGGAAGCTGAGCAGGATCGCCTGGCCGAACGGCACGATCGTGAAGACCCCGATCAGGGCGATCGCCGGGGCGAGGAAGAGCAGTCCGACGAGGTTGCGCCGGAGGCCGCACCACCGGGGCCACGATGGGCTGAGACGTCATT
>NZ_JBPGXM010000022.1:0-39482 GCF_056755495.1 Leifsonia sp. KNZ12-8B | reverse complement strand
TCGTCCGGCCTCCGCCGCACCCCGCCCGGTGGTGTGGCCGCGCGTCTCCGCCGAGCACGTCATCCGCCCCCGGACGCACCGGGAGGCCGGACGATGAGCGAGCGGTTCGACCAGGTCGTGCTGACCAGGTTCAACCTCCCGTCGGAGGGCTACGAGAGCCTGGTGCGCGCCCAGGAGGGTTGGCTGCGCTCGCGGGTCGGCCTGTTCGAGCGGTACTGCCTGCCGTCGATGCGCGCGCAGACCGCGCGCGTGACGTGGATCGTGTACTTCGACCCGGAGAGCCCGGAGTGGCTGCTGGAGTGGATCGCCCGCGTCAACGACGGCGACTTCCTCCCGCACTTCCGCGCGACGATCTCGCCCGCCGAGCTCGTGGCCGACATCCGCGCTGCGGTCCTCACGACCTCCGGCGGCCTCCACGACGGGCTGATCACGACCAACCTCGACAACGACGATGCGCTGGCCGCCGACTTCCTCGCCCGGACCGCGGCGGCCGCCCGGCCCGGCGAGCGCGCCGCGATCTACCTGGCCGACGGCATCATCGCCGATCGGGCGGGCGCGTACCGCCGGGTCGACCGGCACAACGCGTTCTGCTCGGTGGCCGAGCCGTGGGAGGCGCCCGTCACCTGCTGGGCCGCTGCGCACAACCGCCTCGGCGAGACCATGCCGGTCCGCTCGCTGCGGGGCCGCCCGGCCTGGCTGCAGGTGATCCACGGCGAGAACGTGAGCAACCGCGTGCGCGGCCGGCTCGTCTCGCCCGCGCGGGTCCGGTCCGCGTTCGGCGGTCTGCTCGACGACCGCCCGGAGCCGGGCGCCGTCCGCATCGCCCGCGACCGCCTGCTCGGGATGCCCGCGCGCGCCGCCCGCGAGACCGCGCGCGCCACCGCCAAGCGGGCCGCCGTCGCCCTGCTCGGGCGCGACAGCCTCGATGCCGTGAAGTTCCGCGTCGCCCGCCTCACCGGCCACCGTGCCCGCTCGGACGGCGCGCGATGACCACCCGCTCGCTGCTCGCCATCGCCGGGAGACGCTGGTACATCATCGTCGTCGGCCTCGCGCTCGCGGTGTTCGCCTTCGTGCTGCTGCAGCAGGAGGGCGCGTACACGACCCAGGCGCGCGTCGCCTTCATCGGTCCTGGCACCTCCCGGGTCGGGCAGACGGACGACGGGCAGCTGGAGACGCTCACCGCGTTCGCCGCCGCGGTCGAGCGCGAATACCACCGCGGCCGGCAGAGCGACCGCTTCGCCGAGAACGCCACCCTGTACGGCGCCGGCGTGAACGAGGGCGTGCAGGTGCTGCTGCCGAACACCGGCGGCCAGTGGCAGATGACGTTCGCGAACGCCGCGATCGACATCTCGGTGGTCGGGCCGACGCCGGAGCGGGTGTCGCAGCGCCGCGACGCCGCCGTCGCGGAGGTCAGGGAGATCGCGCAGCGGCTGCAGCAGGAGTCCGGTGTCGCCCCGGCGGAGATCATCACCACCTCGGTCATCCCGGATTCGCCGCAGGTCGGCCGGATCTGGTCCACCAAGAGCATGCAGGCGCGGGCGGGACTCGTGCTGGTGCTCATCGGCGGGAGCCTCTCGCTGGGCGCTGCGGCGCTCGTCGACGGGGCGGTCTCACGGCGCCGTCACCGCCGGGCGCTCACCGTCCGTCCGTCCGCTGCGGCGGCCCGACCAGCAGGGGGAACCCCATGACACTCAAGAGCCTTCTGATCAGCCTCGGCCGGAGGTGGTACGTGACGATCGCCGGCGTGCTGATCACCGCGGGCCTGTGCGGCGCCGCGTACCTGAACACCTCGCCCACGCTGGAGCGATCCGCGAGCGACCTGCTCGTCCCCGGCAAGACGACCATCCCGGAGGGCGGCAACCCCTACCTCTACCTGGGCGGGCTCGCGCAGGTGGCGGACGTGCTGGTGAGCTCGCTCCGCTCGGAGGAGGTGCTCGGCGGCATCACGGACGAGTTCCCCGGGACGACCCTCTCGATCGGCCGCGACACCAGCACCTCCGGCCCGATGATCACCATGACGGTCTCCGGCAAGTCCGACGCCGCGGTCGCCGGCGCCCTCGCCGCGCTCAACGACGAGGTCCCGAAGGCGCTGACGGAGCTGCAGACGACGGCCGGGGTGCCGGACCAGGCGCGGATCAGCGTGATCACGCTCACGAAGGACACGACCAGCACGGTCATCCAGAAGGGCCGCATCGAGATCGTCGGCATCATCGCCGCGGTCGGGCTCGTGCTCACGGTGCTGCTGGTCGGCCTGGTCGACGGCCTGGTCCGCGGGCGACGCCAGCGCGCGGCGCTGGTGGCTCAGGACGACGGCATGACGGAGGCCGGCGACGAGCCGCGGCGTGCCCCGAAGCAGAAGCGGAAGGCGGCTGCGCGGCGGCAGGAGGCGCAGCCGGCGGTCGAGGCGGAGGCGTCGCCCGAGTCGTCGCCGAAGTCGTCGCCGAAGTCGTCGCCTGAGCACTCGCCGGAGCCCTCGCCGGCGCCGGTCGTCGCCTCCCGCGCCGGCAGCGACGACGCGGACGACGGCGATGACGACATCGACTGGGACTCACTCCTGGCCGACACCGGCCACCGACCCGTCCGCGGGAGCCGTGACCGATGAGCCGGACGGCGGCGCCGCCTGAGGCGCCTCCCTCCGGCCGCGGCGCATCCGGCCGCGGCGCCGCCTCCCGCGGCGCCGCCTCCCGCGGCGCCGCCTCCCGCCTCGCCGCCGCCGACCGGGCGCGCACCGCGCTCGGCCGCTTCCCGAGCCGCGGACCCGACGCGGTCACCGTCCTCACGGTGTACCTGGTGCTGCTGCTCGTCGTTCCGTCGAGCATGTCGTTCGCGGCGCTCGGCTCGGTCGCCGGGCGCCCGGCGTCGGCCTGGGCGCTCGCCGCGACGATCTGGTGGTGCTGGTACCACCTCCAGCGCTCCCGTCCGCTGAAGGCGCCGATCCAGCCGGTGCGGCTGGCCGTCGCTGGGCTGCTCGTGGCGGCGGGCGTCAGCTACGCGTGCGCGATGCTTCGCGGCGTCGTCTCGTCGGAGATCAGCGTCGCCGACAACGGACTGCTGCGGCTGGTGTCGTGGGCGGGCATCCTGCTGGTCGCCAACGACGGTCTCGACGACCTCGAGCGGCTGCGCGTGCTGCTGCGCCGCATCGCGATCGCGGGCGGCATCATGGCGACGCTCGGCATCCTGCAGTTCATCACCGGGGAGTCGCTGATCTCGTGGATCAACATCCCGGGCATGAGCTCTGCGGTGTCGTTCGCCGGGGTGGACGTGCGCTCCGGCTTCGTGCGCGCGGCCGGCACCGCCTCGCACCCGCTGGAGTACGGGGTCGTGCTGTCCATCGCGTTCCCGATCGCCGTCTCGCTCGCCCTCGAGGACCACGGCCGCTCGCGCCTGCTGCGCTGGTTCCCGGTGCTGGCGATCGGCGTCGCCTCCCTGCTCTCCGTGTCGCGGTCGGCGCTGATCGGGCTGGTCGTCGGGCTGCTGCTGCTCTTCCCGACCTGGACGCGGAAGGTGCGCATCCTGTTCGCCACCGTCGGGCTGGCCGCCGCGGCGGCGGTCGTGGCGATGGTGCCGGGGCTGGCGGGCACGATCCGCGGCATGTTCACCGGGATCTCGGGCGACTCCAGCGCCCTCTCGCGCGTCGACAGCTACGACAGCGCGCTCGAGTACTTCCTGCGCTTCCCGATCGTGGGCAAGGGGTTCGGGACGTTCCTGCCGAGCTACCACATCCTCGACAACCAGTACCTGCTGCTGGCGATCGAGCTGGGGGCGGTGGGGATCATCGCCTTCGCGAGCCTGATCGGCGCCGCGTTCTGGTGCGCGCACCGGGCGAGGCGGCTGGCCCCGACGCCGCTCGACCGGTCGCTCAGCCAGGCGATCTTCGCCTCGGTGGCGGCGGGTGGGACGCTGATGGCGTTCTTCGACGGCTTCTCGTTCCCGATGTCGGTCGGGATGCTCTTCCTGCTGATCGGCATCTGCGGCGGGGCGCGGCGGGTGATGATGAGCCGGAGCGTGCCCTGAGGTCCGCGCGAGCCGCCGCGAGGCCGGTGCGGGGCGAGATTTGCGCCGAATCGCGGGAAAGCGGCGCTCATAACCGCGATTTGCGCCAAATGTAATGGGCGGGGCTGACCGACGGCACGCGTCTCAGAACCCCCGGTACACCGCCGCGATGTCCTCCGCGCCGTGGCCCTCGGCGCTCGCGCGCGCGTACACCGCGTCGAGGCCGGCGAGCAGGTCGGTCGCCACGCCCTCGGCCGACGCGGCGGCGGTGGCGAGGCGGACGTCCTTCAGCAGGCCGTCGAGCGCGAACGACGGCGGGAACTCGCCCGCCAGCATCGCCCCGCCCTTGATGTGCGCGTAGGCCGAGTCCGCCTGGCCGCCCTCGATCGCGCGCAGGAACAGCTCGGGATCGAGGCCGAGCGCCCGCGCCAGGGCGAGCGACTGCGCGGTGCCCGCCGTGATCGTCGCGATCCAGGCGTTCGCCGCCAGCTTCAGCCGGGTCGCGTCGCCGATCGCGTCTCCGGCGACCACCGTCCGCTGCCCCATGGAGTCGAGGACCGGCCGGATGCGCTCCACCGCGCCGGCGTCGCCCGACGCGAGCATGACCAGCTTGCCCTGCTCGGCCGGGCCCTTGGTGCCGAGCATCATCGCCTCCACCAGCGTGAAGGCGCGGTCGCCGTACGCCTGCCGGAGGCGCTCGGTCGCCTCCACGCCGATCGTGCTGCACTGCGCGACCACGGCGCCGGCGGGCACGGCGTCGGCGATCTCGGCCAGCACCTCCTCCACCGCGGCGCCGTCGAACAGGATGGTGAGCACCACGTCCGCCTGCGCGACGGCCTCGGCGGCGGTCGCGGCGACGGTGGCTCCCTGGCCGTCGGCCGTGGGCTCGGCGAGCGGACGGGCGCGCTCGGGGCTGCGGTTCCACACGGTCACGCGGAACCCGTCGCGCAGCAGGGTGCGGGCGACGGCCGCGCCCATCGTGCCGGTGCCGAGGACGGCGACGTGCAGCGGGGCGGCGGCGGGAGCAGTGGAGGCTGGCGAGGCGGCGTCGATCATGGGAGTCCCTTCGTGCATGGCTCCGTCCATTCCAGCACGGCTAGGCTCTCCCCGTGCGCCGCCTCCGCTCCTTCACGATCGTCGGCCCCGGCGTCGCCTTCGCCGAGGGCCCCGCCGCGAACTGGGTCGTCTTCACGGGGAAGGGAGCGGTGGAGCTGGTCGACGCCGGGTATCCCGCCGACCGCGGGCTTGTGGTGTCGTCGATCCGCTGGGCGGGCGGCGACCTCCACCAGCTGCGGCGCATCCTCATCACCCACGGCCACTCGGACCACCTCGGCGCGAGCCGCGAGCTCGCCGCCGAGACGGGCGCGACGGTGGCGACCGTGATCGAGGAGCTGCCCAACGTGCGCCGCGACGTCACCGAGCAGGTCACCGTCCCCGACCTGCTGCCGTCGATCGCGAAGCGCGGCACCGTCCGCTGGGCGGTCTCGGCCATCCGCGCGGGCGGTCTCGGCGACGTGGGCGTCCCCGGCGCGGTCGCGCTGACCGGCGACGAGGTGGAGCTCGCGACCGGTCACCGTCTCCGTGTGCTCCCGACGCCGGGGCACACCAGCGGACACGTCGCCTTCCTCGAGCCGGAGGCCGGGCTGCTGATCACCGGGGACGCGCTCGTGACCGGGCACCCGCTGCTTCGTGCGTCGGGGCGCCCGCAGTCCCTCCCGGCGTTCTTCCACCACGACCGCGAGGAGGCCGCCCGCTCGGCCGCCGCGCTCGACCTCACCGGAGTGCGGATGCTGCTCCCGGGTCACGGCCCGCTCGTCCGGCTCTAGCAACCCCGGCGTCTGCCTCCCGGCCCCACCATCCATTTGTCACAACACGCCGTCTCGGCGCGCCCGCGCACGGCGCGTCTTGACAACTCGATGCCGACAGCAGACCGCCCGGCCGCGCACTGCGCGACCGGGCGGTCGGAGGGAGCCGCGCGCTACAGCGCGATCTTGTAGATGTGGTACGTGTACTCGTTCGCGAACGTGTCCGTGAAGGTGCCGTTGGCGCCGACCGGCAGCGTCCGGTTCTCGTTCACGACCTGCACCGACTTCCCCGTCACACCGGCGGGGAGGGTGAAGGTGCGCGAGCCGGGCTTCGACGAGCCGTCGATCATCGAGAAGACGTACGCGTAGCCGTCCTTCGCCTTCAGCATGGTGTTCAGGCCCGGACCGAACGACCACTGGTACGACTGCGTGTTGATCACGGGCGCCAGGGCGTGGATCCGGTTGTTCACCTCCTTGGCCGCCGCCACCTGGGCCGCGCCGCAGAAGCTCTTGTTCACCTGCGACTGCCGGAACACGTTGCTGCTCTGGCAGCTGCCGCTGAAGCTCTGGTTGAAGTACACGATGCCGCGCGCCTCGTTGATCACCGAGCTCATCACCGCGCCCTCGAGCTGGCCGGGCGTGATGTACACCGCGGGAGCGCTCGGGCCGGGGCCGCCGTTGAGATTCTCGACGAACTGCCACAGGGGCTGCAGCTTGCCGTCGGCGGCGTCCTGCTTGCGCAGCGACTGCATGGTCTTGCCGTAGCTGGAGGCGGTGCGGCAGTTGGCCTGGTCGACCGGCGTGATGTAGACGTCGCGGTACGGCTTCCAGTCGCAGTAGGGGATCGTGTACCAGTACATGTCGAGCGACACCGTGTCGGTGAAGTCGTTCACGAACGCCTGCGAGTCCGCCGCCTTCATGTCGGTCGCCATCACCATCTGGGTGAAGTTCGCGTACTTGAACCGGCCGTCGTTGCCCAGCGAGTCGACGATCTGCTTCAGGTAGGCGCGGCCCTCCGCCGGCGAGTACCGGCCGTCGACCTCGTCGTCCAGGAAGTCGCCGACCCAGTTCGTGGCCGAGGAGTTGAACGAGCTGTTGAGCTTCTCGCCGATCCAGTACACGTCGTTGTCGCCGAACAGGCTGTACGGCGTTGCGGCGTCCATCCCGATGTAGGTGTTCAGGCCGAGCGACTTGTCGTAGGCGACCTCGGCGTTGGAGCTGATGCCGTTGTACCAGGACACGATCGGGAAGAACGACGGGTCGTCCCAGCCGGCCTTGTCGGTCGCCGCGAAGTTCTTCCAGTACGCGGGGCCGCCCTCCCACGGGATGCGGGGCAGGTTCAGGGCGGAGGAGCCGCCGCTGCCGCCGCCCGACGGCGGCGGGGTCGTCGGCGGGGTGGTCGTGGGCGGCGTCGTGGGCTGCGAGGTCGGCGCGGGGCTCGGCGCCGGCGTCTTGGTCGGCGTCGGCCGCGGGCTCACCGTCGTGGTGGGCGTCGGGGTCGGCTTCGGCGTGGTGGTGGAGCCGCCCTTCGGCGTGAACAGCACGTCGACGTAGTAGTTGCTGTTGAACCAGTTGGCGGTCGGATAGCCGCCGGACTTGCCGTAGGCGTACACGCCGCCGCCGGCCGGCACGGTCAGGTCGCCGACCTTCTTGGCGGTCGTGAAGTAGTTGATGTCGTCCGAGTAGCCGCCCTTGGGGGCGAAGTACGAGGCGACGTAGGTCTTGCCGGCCGTGATGGACACCGGCGCGGTGAAGTACGCCGTCTGCCAGCCGGTGGCCGACTCCCCCGCGAAGGCGACGGTCGCGAGCCGCTTGCCGGAGGTGTCCCACAGCGAGCCGGTGTGCGGTCCGGCGTTCTGCGGCCCGCGGTAGTAGCGGATGCCGTTGACGGTGCCGTTCTTGGCGGCGCTGAACCGCATCCCGAGCTCGACGGGCAGCCGCTCGGAGTCGCTCACCACCTTGGGTTTCGTGCTGCCGAGCACGCTCGCCTGGGCGGGCAGGGCGCCGCCCACGATGGCGGTCGTCACGCTGACCGCGGCGATCACGGCGATGCCGATGATCGCGCGCAGCCGCTGTCTCCTGGCGGTCGCGTCCGGTGCGGTGCGGTGTCGCCTTCTGGTGTGCGTCGTCGATGGGCGCGCAGAAGCCATCCTGTACTCACTCCTCAATCAGAGTCGGTCATCGGGTGGTCGCGCCATCGATCGGACCAGAGAGTAGCACGAAGCGATGAACACCACGTACCCCGTATACGGGGTGGACACGTCATCCTCCCTGCGCTCCGGCCTCCAGGCCGAGCTCCGACAGCAGCTGATCGGCGCGTGCGCGCCACGAGTGCGACTGGGCGAACGACCGCCTGCTCGCGCGGTCGGCGGCGTTCCCGGGTGCGGCGACCCCGGCGGCCACCGCGTCGGCGAACGCCTCAGGGTCGCCCGCGATCTGCACGAGCGGCGTCTGCAGCCCCCGCGCCGACGGCAGGTCGGTGCTGACCGTGTGGAGGCCGGACGCCAGGTACTCCAGCGTCTTCAGCGGGAAGCTGGCCCGGTTGAACGCGGAGTCGGCGTAGGGCGTCATCCCCACCGACACCGTCGCCAGGCGCCCGGGGATCTCCTCCGGCGGGATCTCGCCCAGCCAGGTCACGCTCGGCGAGTCGAGGAAGGCGCGGAGCCGCTCCCTGGTGCCAGGGTCGCGCGCCGTGAGCGGGCCGATGGCGAGGATCGGGACCCCGCGGTCGCGCACCGCCTCCAGCACCCGCAGATCGAGCCGTTCGTTGAGCTGGCCGACCAGGCAGGCCACCGCCTCCGGCGTCTGCTCGGCCGCCGGCGGGATCAGGCACCCGTTCGGGAGGACGACCTCGCGCGCCGCGGACGGCGGGCGCTCGACGTCGGCGGTGACGGCGGCGACGATGTCGGCCTCCGCGGCGTTGCGGCGCAGCGAGCGCTCCACGCGGTCGCGCGAGAAGCCCATCAGGTCGGCGCCCGCCAGCCAGTCGTCGGTGAGGTACAGCACCTTGCGGCCGGGGACGCCGCGCGGGAAGCGGGCCAGCGGCGAGGCGAGCACGGTGCCGATGCAGCCGACGCCGAGCTCGGCGACGGCCCGCCGCACCGAGGCGCCGACCAGAGCGGCGGCGACGTCGGCGACGATCGGCCGGGTGAAGCCGGGAGGCGCGACCGGCCGCACCCGCCGGATGCCGGGGGCCACGGCGTCGCCCGCCGCGGAGGCGGCCGGGCTGCGGTCGGCGCCGCGCGTCAGCACGGAGCGCGGCGGGTCGACCCAGAGCACGTCGACGCGCTCCGACAGCGCCTCGGCCATGCGGCGGTCGGTGCCGGCGACGTCGTTCCACCGCGAGCCCGGGATGTAGACGACGGTCTCGGTCATGATCATGCCCTCCGTCCGATCGATCGGACGCCGGCGCCGGATGCGGCGGAGCTCAGCGCGGCGCCGCTCAGCACCTCCGCGTGCCCCCGCGCCATCGCGGCGAGGAGCGCCTCGGCCGGCTCCGGCGGGATCGCACGGCCGGCAGAGCGCCGTGCGGCGACCGCGTCGACGGCCGCGCCGAGCGCGGCGGCGTTGGGCTGGTGCCGCGAGCGACGCCGGGCGCGCGCGACGGCGGCGTCCGATACGGCCTCCGCGGGCCCGGAGGGGTTCGGGATGAGGACCGAGCGGTCCGCGTCGCGCGCCACGAGCTCGCGGGCACCTCCGAAGTCGGCGAGGACCAGCGGCAGCCCGGTGGCCGCCGCCTCCGTCGCGGCGATGGGCCAGCCCTCGAAGAAGGAGTCGAGGATGAAGCCGTCCGCCGCCGCCAGCAGCGTCCTCGCGTCGGACTGCCCGAGCAGCCCCACGCGCGACGGGTCGGCAGCGGACCGGCGGATGGCGTCGGCCCGGCGGAGCTCGGCCCAGTCCCAGGCGTCGCCCGCGATGACGAGGCGCACCGACGGGTCGGACACGGACGAGAGGAACGACGAGACCAGTCCGCTCGCGTTCTTCTGCGAGTCGTAGCGGATGAGGCTCGCCAGCACGAACGCGCCCGTGAGGTCCTGTCCGAGCACGCGCTCCAGCGCCTCGCGCGCGGCCCGGCGCTCGCCGGCCGATGGCACGCCCGCGGAGAGGGCGGCGTTGGGCACCACGAGGATGCGCTCCCGGAGGTGCTCCGGCACGTGCGCCGCGTGGAACCCGCGCACGGTCTCGCTGACCGCGATGGCGGCGTGCGAGCGGGCGAGCAGGTCACCGAACCGCCGCCAGCGCTCCGGCGTGAAGTGGATCTCGGTGTTGTGGAGGACCGGGACGAGCGGGAGGCCGGTGGCCATCGCCGCGTCCTCCAGGTGCTCGGGGGCGCCGTGCAGCTGGAGGACGTCCGGCGCCCGCTCGCGCAGCACCCGCTCGGCGTCCTCCGCCGTCGCGCAGCGGACGACCTCCACTCCCCCTGCGCGCAGCCGGGCCGCACGCGGGCCGTCGTCGGTGCACAGGACGAGCACGCCGACCCCGGCGCGCGGGAACGCGGTGGCCAGCATCTCCACGACCGAGCCGATGCCCCCGGTCTCGATGAGGCCGGTGATCATGGCGCAGGTCACGGCCGGGGGCTCCGCCGTGGCGGCCAGGGCCGCGGCGGGCGCCCTGCGCTCCGCGGTCGCGGCCAGGGCAGGCAGGGGGCGTCGGAGCAGCCTGCGGGTGACCGGGTGGACGTAGGCGTAGCGCAGGCGCGGCGGCAGCAGGTCGGTCACCGTGACGACCGCGCCGTAGGCGAGCGCCGCGCAGCGGGCGGCGAAGCGGGATCGGGCCATCGTCACACCTCCTCGCGCTTCGCGGCCGGCATCGCGGCGGGCGTCGCAGCCGCGGCCGCGGTCGCGACGGGCGCGCCGGATGCGACGGGCGCGCCGGTCGCGACGGGCGCGCCGGGCTGGTCGGGCGCGGGCGGCACCGTGGGCGCCACCCCCTCCTCCGCCACCGGGGCGCGCAGCTCCCGCAGCCGCCTCCTGATCCACGGCCACATCAGCGCCGCGTAGACGAGGACCGCCGCGAGCCCGCCGACCAGGATGGCGAGTACGGAGTTGCCGATGAACGCCTCCGCCGCCGCGGCCGCGAGCACCGCGGGGATCGTGGCGAGGGTCGGCACCCACACCGCGCGGGCCAGCTCGCCGATCCGGACGCCCGCGATGCGGAGCGCGATCAGGTAGGCCGGGAGGGTGACCACGACGGCGACGATGACGTGCGCCCACGCCGCCCCGACGATCCCGTAGCCCTGCGTCGCCACCACCATCGCGACCACCAGGGCGACCAGCCAGACGATCTGGATCCAGAGCACCGGCTTCGACCGGCCCTGCGAGTACAGGTAGGCGGCCGCGATGTCGAAGGCGACCCGGAGGCTTCCGTACAGCCCCAGCACCGCGAGGACGGGCGCTCCCGGGAGCCACTTGTCCCCGTAGAGCACCTCGATGAGCGGCACGCTCAGCGCGGCCAGCACCGTCCCGGCGGGCAGCGCCGCCGCCCAGGCGATCGCGGTGACGGTCGCGAACGCGCGGGTGCCGCCCTGCGTGCGCGAGAAGTAGGGCAGCGAGATCGAGCGGACGACCTGCGACAGCGCGTTCATCGGCCAGCTCGAGATGGTGAAGGCCAGCACGTAGAAGCCGAGCGCCGTGGCTCCGGCGACGCGGACCAGGATGATGTTGTCGATGTTGAGCAGCGTCCACGAGAGGAGGTTGGCGGCGGCGATCGGGAGGCCGAAGGAGAGCACCCCCTTCACCACCGTGCGATCGATCCGGTAGCGCGGGACGACCCGCGCCAGCACGAACTGCAGCGCCGACGAGACGACCTGGGCGACCACGCGCCCGATCGCGAGGCCCATCACCCCGAAGCCGAGGGCGACGAGGACGAGGGTCACGGTCGTGGAGATCGCGAAGTCGGTGAGCCCGACGAAGAACAGCTCCCGCTGCTGGAAGCGCCGCTGCAGCAGCGCGTTCGGCACCACGGTGCCGCCCGCGAGCAGGAGCGTCACCGCGAGGACCGCGATCGCCGGCCCGGCCTCCGGGCTGCCGAGCAGGGTGGCGAGCCCGCCGCTGGTGCCCGCGGTCACGAGCATGGTGATCGCACCGGCGGCGAGGCCGAGCGCCCCGACGGTCGAGGCGATCCGCTTCGGCTCGTCCGAGCGGATGAGGTCGGCCGTCAGGCCGAGGTCGGCCACGGTCATCACGATGCCCTGCACGGTCAGCGCCACCGCGTACACGCCGAACTGCTCCGGGGTGAGGATGCGCGCGAGCACGATGCCGACGACGACGCCGCCCATCCGCAGCACGATCGTGCTCACGCCGCTCCACGCGGCGCCGCGGGCGGCCCGTGAGCGCAGCGACGCCTCGCCGGCGCCCGCGTCGGCGCTCACAGCCCGACCGCCTGATCGCGGCGGTAGCGCACCTTCCAGCGCAGCCCCTCCACCTGCCGCACCAGGCGGGAGCGGGCGGCGGCGACCGCCGTCCAGCGCCAGGCGGCGGAGTGCACCGCGTCCGGCCAGATGGTGCGGGCGAACACCCGCAGCTCGTCGGCCGAGCTGCGGACCTCGCCGGTGGCCTCCAGGAAGGCGGCGCGCAGGAGGGCCTCGCGTGCCACGGAGCGCCTGGCCGCCTCGCGCAGCCGGGCCGAGCCGGGCAGCACGGCGCCGTCGCGCTCGAAGAAGCGCTCGAACACCTCGTGCGCCTGGCGCATGTCGTCGGCGGCGCCGCCGAACTGGGTCGAGTGCATGTTCTGCCCGTGGATGCGGTAGTACGCCTGGCGGGGTCCGCCGACGAAGCCGACGTCCGCGAGGGTGGCGGCCTGCAGCCACAGGTACATGTCGGCGGCGTGCGGGAAGTCGGCGTCGTACCCGCCCGCCGTCTCGTAGACGGAACGGCGCAGCACGGCCTCCGGGTTCACGATGCAGTTGCGGCCGCGGCGGACGACCCGCCGCACCCACTGCTCGCCCGGCCAGACCTGCCAGCGCACCCGGCCGCCTCCGGACGACGGAGGCTCGCCCTCGAACCAGTCGACCCCGCCGTACACGAGGCCCACCTCGGGGTGCGCCTCCATGAGCGCGACCGCCCGCGTCAGCGCATCCGTGGCCAGGGCGTCGTCGGCCGACAGCAGGACGACGTAGTCGCCGCTCGCACGCGACAGGCCGTCGTTGTAGGTGCGGATGTGGCGCAGGTTCTGCTCATGCTCGACGAGCGTGACCCGCTCGTCGGCGGCGGCGAGCGTCCTGGCGACCTCGACGCTCCCGTCGGTCGACCTGTCGTCGACGATGATCACCTCGACGTCGACGTCCTTCTGGTCGAGCGCGGAGGCGACCGCGACCGGCAGATAGCGGCCGTAGTTGTAGTGCGGGATGACGACGCTCACCGTCGGCCGGCGGGTGAGCGCCCGCGGTGCTGCGAACCTCATGGCCGTACGGCCTCCGCGAGCTCCTCCGCGACGAACTCCTGCTGGTCGGCCGTGATGTGCGGGTAGAGCGGGAGGGAGAGGATCTCGCCCGCCGCCGCCTCCGCCACCGGGAAGGCTCCGGCGCCGAGCCCGTGGCCGCCGTAGGCCGCCGTGAGGTGCAGCGGGGTCGGGTAGTGGATGGAGGCGCCGATGCCGGCCTCGTTGAGCCGCGCCATGACGCGGTCGCGGTCGGCGACGCGGACGACGTAGAGGTGCCACACGTCGAGGTTGCCCGGCGCGCTGTGCGGGAGCCGCACGCCGTCGATGCCGGCGAGCAGCGCCTCGTAGCGCGCGGCGGCGACCCGCCGCCGGCGGTTCCAGTCGGCGAGGTGGCGCAGCTTCACGCGCAGCACGGCGGCCTGGAGGGAGTCCATGCGCGAGTTGAAGCCGATCAGCTCGTGGACGTACTTCTTCTCGCTGCCGTGGGAGGCGATGACGCGCACGGTGCGGGCGATCTCGGGATCGGCCGTCGTGACCGCTCCCGCGTCTCCCGCCGCGCCGAGGTTCTTGCCCGGGTAGAAGGAGGTGGAGGCGACGAGGCCCAGGCTCCCGGCCCTGCCGTCCGCGCTCTCGGCGCCCTGCGACTGGGCGCCGTCCTCGACGATCGGGATGTCCGTCCCGAGCGCTGCGCGCAGCGCACCGACCGGGGCGACCTGACCGAACAGGTGCACGGGGACGACGGCCTGCGTGCGGGAGGTGACCGCCGCGGCGGCCGCCGCCGGGTCGAGCAGCAGGTGCTCGTCGTCGACCTCGGCGAAGACCGGGATCGCGCCGATGCGCGACACCGCCTCGGCCGTGGCGATGAAGGTGTTGACCGGGAGGACGACCTCGCCTCCCGCCGTCACGCCCGCGGCGCGCAGCGCGAGCTCCAGCGCGTCGGTGCCGTTGCCGACGCCGACGCAGTACCCGGCGCCGGTGGCCTCCGCGTACTCCTGCTCGAAGGCGCTCACGTCGGAGCCGCCGATGTACGAGGCGTTCGCGAACACGCCGTCGACCGCCGTGCGGATGTCGTCGCCCGTCTCGGCGTTCTGCGCCACCAGGTCGACCAATGGGACTCTCACAGTCTTACCCCCAACTCTCGTGCCGGAACCCCGGCCCAGATCTGTCCGTCCGGGACGTCGGCGAGCACGACGGCTCCCATCCCGATGGTCGCGTCCGCCCCGATGGAGACCTTCTGGCGGACGGACGAGTTCATGCCCAGGTACGCGGCTTCGCCGATGCGGGCGACCCCGCCGACGGCGACCCCGGCGGCGAACGTCGCGAAGTCGTCGACGATGTCGTCGTGGGTGAGCGTGCAGTGCGGCATGAGCACCACATGCCGGCCGACCAGCACGTCGGCGGTCAGCACGCAGCCGGCGAGGACGATGGTCCCCGCGCCGAGCGTGCTGCCGGCGCCGATGCGGGCGGAGGCGTCGACGAGCGTCGCGTAGCGGTCCGCGGCGACGCCGAGGGACGCCAGCCGGCCCACGAGCATCCGCCTGACCGCGCCGGCGCCGACGCACAGGGTCAGCTGCGCGGGGATCCGCGCGGCGAGCTCCAGGCCGCCGAGCACCTCCACGCCCGCGACCGACTGGCCGTGCAGGGTCGGGTCGTCGTCGAGCACGCCGACCACGCGGTGGCCGGACTGCTCCATCGCGATCACCTCGCGGGCCAGGCCGCTGGCGGCGATCAGGATCACATCCCTCATGCCGCACCCCGCTCGGTCGCGGAGGACCGCACGCCGGCGGCCGAGCGCAGCGCGTCGACGACCCGCAGCTGCTCGGCGTCGGTCAGCTCGTGGAAGAGCGGGAGGATGAGCGTCCCGTCGGTCAGCCGCTCGGTGACCGCGAGCGACGCCGTCCCGGTGTCGCGGTCGCGGTAGGCGGGCTGCCGGTGGGCGGCCATGATGCCGCGGCGGGCCGAGACGCCCGCCTCGGCCAGCACCTCCAGCGTGCGCTCCCTGGTCGACGGGAACGCCGGCTCGACCTCCACCCAGTAGGACTGGAAGTTGCCCGTGCCCCACGCCGGGTCCTCGACCGGCCGCAGCCCGTCGATGTCGGCGATCAGCTCGGCGTATCGCGCGGCGAGCTCGCGGCGGCGGGCCACGATCTCGGGCAGGCGGCCGAGCTGGACGATCCCGACCGCGGCCTGCAGGTCGGTCATCCGGTAGTTGAAACCGACCTCCGTGTAGACCTCGGCCGGCGCCAGGATGCTCGCCTGGCGGTCGGCCGCCGAGATGCTCATCGCGTGCTCGCGCAGGTGGCGGGCACGGTCGGCCCACTCCGCGTTCGCCGTGGTCAGCATCCCGCCCTCGCCGGTGGTGAGCAGCTTGCGCGGGTGGAACGACCAGGCGGAGACGTCCGCGCCGGCGCCCACGGCGCGGTCGCGGTACCGGGAGCCGGCGCCGCACGCCGCATCCTCGATGATCACGATGCCGCGGGGCTCGGTGACCGCGCGGATCGCGTCGAGGTCGGCGGGCACGCCGCCCTGGTCGACCACGATCACGGCCCGCGTGGCCGGGGTCAGCGCCGCGGCCACGGTCTGCGCCGTCAGGTCGCCCGTGAGCGGGTCGACGTCGGCGAACACCGGGCGCGCGCCGACGTAGGTCGGCGCGTTGGCGGTCGCGATGAAGGAGAAGGACGGGACGACCACGTCGTCGCCCCGCCCGATCCCTGCCACGACGAGCGCCAGGTGCAGCGCCGTCGTGCAGTTGGAGGTGGCGACGGCGAAGGGCGCGTCCATCGCCGCGGCGAACTCCTCCTCGAACCGCGCCACGCGCGGTCCCTGGGCGACCCAGCCCGACGCGATGACCTCGGTGACCGCGTCGATCTCCTCCTGGCCGAGCCAGGGCTTCATGACGTTGATGCGGTTCATGACGCCACCAGCGCCCGTCCGGCGGCGATCTCCTCGCGGAGCGGGCGCCACCACTCGACCAGCTCGCGCAGGCCCTCCTCGAGCCCCACCTCGGCCGTGAAGCCGAGGTCGCGCGCCGCGGCGGACGTGTCGGCCAGCCGGCGGGTGACGCCGTTGACCGCGCGCTCTGGCCCGTGCTCGACCGAGAGGTCGGAGTCCATGGCCCGCAGCAGCGCCTCCGCCAGCCCCAGGAGGCTCGTCTCGGTGCCGCTCGCGATGTTGTAGACGCCCTCGTGGATGTCGGCGGTCGCCGCCAGCAGGTTCGCCCTGGCGATGTCGCGGGTGAACACGAAGTCCATCGTCTGCTGCCCGTCGCCGAAGATCAGCGGCGGCTTGCCGTCGGCGATCCGCTCCATCCAGCGCACCAGCACCTCGGTGTAGAGGCCGTGCACGTCCATGCGCGGTCCGTACACGTTGAAGTAGCGGAGGATGACGTAGTCGAGCCCGTTCATCGCGCGGAAGCTGCGCAGCATCCCCTCGTTGAACGACTTGGCGGCGCCGTAGAACGTGTCGTTGTTGTGGTGGTGGTGCCGCTCGGTCGTCGGGAACTCCTCCGCCAGGCCGTAGACCGAGGCGCTGGAGGCGCTGATCAGCTTGCCGACGCCGTGCTCCACCGCCGCCTCGATCACGTTGAACGTGCCGTCGACCAGCACCTCGAGCGCGAGCCGCGGCTCCTCCGCGCACTGCGTGATGCGGATGGCGGCCTCGTGGAAGACGAGGTCCTTGCCGCGCGTCACGTCGTGCACCAGGTCGCGGTCGCGCAGGTCGCCCTCGACGAGGGTCACCCGGCCGGAGGCCAGTGCGTCGTCGAGGTTGGCGAGGCGTCCGCGCACGAGGTTGTCGAGCACGTCGACGTGGGCGGCGCCCGCGTCGAGCAGCTGGTCGACGATCTGCGAGCCGATGGTGCCTGCTCCTCCGGTCACGAGGACGCCGGCACCGGCCAGCTCCTGCCCGCGGGCGCTCACAGCGCACCCGCCAGGGTCTCGGCAGTGGTCTCTGCGGTGGCCTCGACGGTCGTCTCGACGCTGGTCTCGACCGGTACGGCCGAGCCGCCGGCCGCCAGGCTCAGGCTCGCCGCCTCGAGCACCGACAGCACGCGGAGCCCCGCCTGCCCGTCGGTGCGCGGCGCCCGCCGCTCGCGGATGCTGTCGGCGAACTCCGCCGCCATCTGCGACAGCGCCTCCCGCTCGGGCAGCGCCGGCGACCAGGTGTCGCCCAGCCGGTACGAGACGGTGGCCGCGGTGCGCTCGACGCCGTCGACGGCCTGCAGGCCCAGGTCGACGCCGCGGTCGTAGACGCTGATCCGCTGCTGCGGGTTCAGGTCGTCCCAGACGAGCGTGCGCTTGGTGCCGCCGATGACCATCTGCCGGATCTTCGTCGGGCTCAGCCAGTTGACGTGCACGTGCGCCAGGGCGCCGTTCGGCAGCGGGAGCACGAGGTAGCCGACGCACGACTTGCCGGCGCCGAGCGGGTCGGCGCCGTGCGCCGACACCGTCTCGGGCCGCAGCCCGCCTGGCACCACGAAGTCGATGATCGACAGGTCGTGCGGGGCGAGGTCCCAGAAGACGTCCACGTCCGGCTGGATCAGGCCCAGGTTGATCCTGGTCGAGTCCACGAACAGGATGTCGCCGAGCGCCCCCTCCGCCACCAGCTCGCGGATCTTCAGCACCGCGGGCGTGTAGCAGTAGGTGTGGTCGGCCATCAGGACCAGACCGCTCGCCGATGCAGCAGTGACCATGGCGCGACCCAAGTCACCTGCATCGGCGAGCGGCTTCTCGACCATCACGTGCTTGCCGGCGGCCAGAGCGCGCAGGGCGATGCCGTGATGGGTGCGTGCGGGAGTGGCGATGGCGACGGCGTCGACATCGTCCCTCTGCAAGAGCTCGTCGAGGTCCGTGTGGACGTCGACGCCTCCCACGCGGGCGGCGAGACCTTCCGCCCGGTCGCGATCGAGATCGCAGATGGCGGCCAGGTCCCATTCCGGGCTGGCCGCGAAGTTCCTGGCCAGGTTCGGGCCCCAGTAGCCGGCGCCGATCACGGCGATGCGCAGTCGTGTGTTCATCAGTGCTCCCCAGCACCTTTCTTGTCATCGGGGCCGCCGTCGGGTCGACGGCCCCTGGTCGGGTTGTCGGCCCCGCTACCCTCCGGCGACGAACAGCACGTCGGCCCAGTAGTTGTGCGAGACCACATGATCGGGAAAGTCGGTCGAGTATTGGTAGACGCCGCCGTTCGCGAGCGTCGACAGCGGCCCGTTGGTGACGGGCGCCGCAAGGGCTCCGGGATCGACCGCGTAGGTCGCTCCGGTCGTGTAGTAGGTGGCGCGGTACTCGGCGCCCGCCTGCACGGCCACCGGGGTCGTGAAGGTCACGGTCTGCCAGCCGCTCGCCGTCTCGCCGGTGGAGGGCGCGGTCGCCATCACCTGCCCGGTCGGCGACCAGAGGTACACGGTGTGAGTGCCGGTGTCTCCCGCGCCCTTGTAGAAGCGGACGCCGGTGATCGTGCCGGCCTGCGAGGTCGTGAAGCGGACGCCGACCTGGAGGGGCGGGGTGTCCGGCCACGTCTGGTTCGCGGGCGTCGCCGTGCTCGGGAAGATCGAGACCCCGGTCGCGGCCGGAGGCGTCGTGGTGCCGCCGCCGGTCGTGCCGCCACCGGTCGTACCGCCACCGGTCGTGCCGCCACCGGTCGTGCCGCCACCGGTCGTGCCGCCACCCGTCGTACCGCCTCCGGTCGTACCGCCACCGCTGGTGTCGGTGCCGCCGCCGGCCGGGGCCGCCGCGGGCTTGAACACCACATCGACGAAGTAGTTCGAGGCCTGGTAGGTGAAGGTCGGGGCGCCGAGCGCCGAGCCGTAGAGGTAGCGTCCGTTGCTGCCGCCCGGCGCCGTCAGCGGGCCGCTCGTCACGGCGGAGGCGAAGCCGTTCGTCGTGTAGGCGTAGTTGCCCTTGGGCGCCAGGTACGAGACGACGTACGTGGTGCCGGGCGTGAGCGTGACGGGCGTCGAGAGCTGCGCGGTCTGCCAGCCGGTGGCCGTCTCGTTCTGGAACGTCACCTCGGCCAGCTTCGTGGTCCCCTGCCAGAGCGCTCCGATGTGCGTTCCGGTGTTGGTGGACCCCTTGTAGAAGCGGATGGCCGTCACATCGCCCGCCTGGCTGGTGCTGAAGGCCATCCCCAGCTGCACGGCGGAGGCGTCGTCGGTCGCGGCCGGCACGGCGGGCGTGGCGTTGCCGAGCAGGGTGTACGACGTGATCGCCGCAGCCTTCACCGTGAAGGTCCAGGTCTGCGTCGCCAGCGTCGCGCCCTCGGTCGAGGTCACCCCGCTGAGCGTCATGGTGACGGCCGCACCGGACGACAGCGGGGCCGACGGCGTGAAGGTGATCGTCTTCCCATCGGCGGAGAGGGCCGCCGCGCCGGCGATCGGCGTCGAGCCGGTCGCGGCGGTCAGGCTCCAGCCCTGGCCGACGGCGGCCGAGAGCGTGACGGATGGCGTGGCGGCCGGGTCGACCTCCACGGCTCCGCTCGCCGGATCCTGCGAGACGACCGCGATCGGGTCGGGCAGCTTGGTGAAGACGACGTCGACGAGGTAGCTGGTGCTGACCTGGGCGGTCGGCGCCACGCCGTCGGCGTAGCTGTAGGTGCCGGCCTCGGCCGGCGCGGTCAGCGGGCCGCGCGTGACGTCGGCGTTGAAGGCGCCCGGCGTCGCGGAGTAGTTGCCCGTGGTCGTGCGGTACGAGACCGTGTAGGTCGTCCCCTTGGTCACATCCACCGGCTGGGCGAAGGTCAGCGTCTGCCAGCCGGCCGTCGACTCGTTCTGGAACGTGCCCTCGGTGATCTTCGTCGTGCCCGACCACAGCGCGCCGACGTGCGTGCCGGTGTTCTGCTGGTTCTTGTAGAAGCGCACGCCGGTCACCTGGCCGTCGATGGCCGGGGTGAACCGCATCCCGAGCGTGACGGGCTGGTCCGGAACCTGCAGCACGCCGGGCGTCGTCGTGTCTGTGAAGACGCCGCACGGGCAGGTGCCCGCGGCGGTGTCCGGCTTGGCGGAGGTGAAGCTCCACGTGCCGCCCGAGGACAGCGCCACGCCGTTCGCGTCCGTCGCCGTGAGGGTGACCGTGTACTTCACGAAGCCGTCCAGCGGCGCGTTCGGTGTGAAGGTCGCCGTGCGGGTCGAGGAGGCGTACTGCACGGTCCCGGCGACGCTCGCGCCGTTCTGGTCCTTCACGGTGAAGGCGATGTTCGCGCCGGGCACGTCGCGGGAGAGCACCGCGCCGATGGTCGTGTTCGCGGGCACGGACGACGAGCCGGGAAGCGGCCACTGCCCGCTCGCCACCAGCGGCGAGGTGTCCGTGGGCGTGAAGATCGCGTCGACCCAGTAGTTGGCGCCCTGGTACGCGCTCTGCGGGTACTCGCCGAGCGTTGTGTTGTACGTCCCGCCCGGCTCGGCGCCGTAGCCTCCCGCGACCGTGAACGGCGCGTTCGTCCTCGGGCCGTACGGCCACTGGTACGGCGTCGCCGCGTAGTGCCCGTTGGGGGCGGAGTACGAGATCGTGTACGCGGTGCCCGCGGTGACGGCGACCGGCGAGACGAAGTTCGCCGCCTGCCAGCCGGAGGCCGACTCGGGGCCGAAGGTCACGTTCGCCAGCCGGGTGCCGGAGGCGTCCCACAGCGAGCCGGTGTGCGTGCCGGTGTTCGCGGCCGACTTGTAGAAGCGCACTCCGCTGATGAAGCCGCTCTGGGTCGGTGTGAAGCGCAGTCCGAGTTCGACCGCCGCCCCGTCGCCGGCGTCGGCCTTCGCCGGCGTCTCCGAGCCGAGGAACGAGAACGGCCCCGTCACGTTCACCGTCCGTGAGACCGGCGTGGAGACGTTCGCGCTGTCGTCGGAGGCCCGCACCTTGAGCGCGACCGCGCCCATCCCGTGCTGGGCGTAGGTGTAGGTCCACGAGCTTGTGCCGCTCGCCGGGTGCCAGGTCGTGCCGCCGTCGGTCGAGACCTCCACGCCGGCGACGACGCCGCCGAAGTCGGTCGCGGTGCCGCTGAAGGTCACCATCGTGCCGTTCGGGACGTTCGCGTTCACGGCCGGCGTCGAGATCGTGACCGAAGGGGCGGTCTTGTCCGTGCTCGCCGTGGCGGAGCGCAGGGTCGAGGACAGCGTCCCCGGCTGGGCGCCCATGTCGGCGAGGAGGTTGACCTGCGCCTGCTGCATCCGCACGTCGGCGGCCGCCCCCTGGCCGTCGTGCTCGGCGTCGAGGCCCCAGGTCCACTGGATCGTGCCCGCGCTGAAGACGAGCGCGCCGCTCGCCGCCTTGTAGAGCGTCATGCTGTGCGTCGTCGTGCCCGCGGCGACGACCTGCCCGAAGTCCTGCAGGTACTGCGGCACCGCCCCCGTGGTCGTGGAGACGCGGATCAGGCCGGCCGGACGGAAGCCGTTGTCGACATCCTCGTCCGACTCGTAGCCGACGGTGTGCGCGGCGAGCGCGGTGCTCGAGGTGAACATCGACGACAGCCCGGTGTTGCGCCAGACGCGCTGCTTGCCCTGCGCCTGCGTGACCGTCACCGGGAGGTCGCTGAAGTTGGCCATGTACATCGTGCCGGTGAGCCCGTTCTCCGGCAGGCCGGCGCCGTTCGCCTGCGATGCGAAGCGCGGGTCCCGCCAGGTGCCCGTCCACTCCGGCGTGCTGGTGTCGATCTTGTCGTTGCCCCAGGTCTCCTTGTACGACACGAGCGTGCGGTACGCGGTGGAGGGGCCGGCGACGGAGTTCTCGTAGCGGGTGTGCCAGTAGGCCTCGTTGCCCGACAGGAACTGGAGGTTCACCCCGGCGTCCCGCGCGGCGATCACGTTGGCCCGCTGCCCCGCAGACCAGTACTCGTCGTGCCCGACCGAGAGGAACACCTTGTGGTTCTTGAGCAGCGAGCCGTAGCGGTCGGTGTCGACGCCGCTGAAGTACGTGGTGTTGTAGCCGTTCTTCTCCAGGAACCGCACCATCGGGTACTCGGCGCTGAAGTAGAAGTCGCGTCCGTCGTTGTCGCTGCGCGTGACGACCGGGCGGTTGTAGCTGATCTTGTAGGCGCGGTTGTTCTGGCCGCCCTGGTAGAAGTCCGAGCCGCCGTAGGTGTTGTAGGCCTGCCAGGTCGGGTCGGAGGTCTGGAACAGCACCGGCGCCGTGCTGGCGTCGTTGCGCACGATGAAGGTGATGTGGCTCTTGCCGTGGGTGTCGCCGCGCTCGAGCACGGCGATGTAGACGCCGGAGACCGCGTTCGGCGGCACCGTCCACGACGCGGTCTGCGCCCAGTTGCCGCAGTCGTACAGGTCGGTGGTGTCGTCCTTCTTGCACTCGGGCTGCTCGCCGACGATGGTCACCGGCACCGAGTCGATACGACGCGCGCCGAGGTTCTGGTAGTACCCCGTGCGGTAGATCGTCATCGTGTACGCGGTGGCGTCGGTGTCGACCTTGAAGCCGATCGTGCCGCCGATGTTCACGCTGATGTCGGTGGAGAAGCCCTGGATCGACGGATCGCCGGAGCCGTTGATGTCCCACACGTCCGGGTCCGTGCCGCCGAGCGCGTTCTCGCAGACGACCGGGTTGGCGGCGGCGTTGCAGCCGGCGTCGGCCTGGGCGGGCCGGCTGGCGGCGACGGCCGCCCACACGGCGAGCGCGAGCACCATGACGATGGCGATGGCGGCCACCACCACGCGGCGGCGGTCGAGGCCGCCGGGCCGGATCCACACAGACTGAGCTTTACTCACGTCTGAGAGAATCTCATAGATTACTGAGAATTGCTCACCCCCTTAACGGGGGAGGCCGGATGCGGGCCCGATTCGATAGCATCCCGCAAGAAGTGATGTTTACTCACTTTACTCGCGACCCGACACGAGAACAGGTCTCACTGTGATGCCAGCGCACACCCCGGACACCCGGCCGGCTCCCCCGACAGGAGCCGTCATCATCCCGGCCCACAACGAGGAGCGCGTGATCGAGCGTACGCTCCGCCGTCTCCTCCCGCTGATCCAGCGGCCCGCCTCCGCCCCGCCCGTCGAGCTGATCGTCGTCGTCAACGGCAGCACCGACGGCACCGCGGACGCGGCCAGGCGCGTGCCAGGCGTCACCGTCATCGAGAGCGGCATCGGCTCCAAACCGGCCGCGATGAACCTCGGCGACGCTGCCGCGACCCAGTGGCCGCGGCTGTACCTCGACGCCGACATCGACGTCGAGCCGGAGGCGGTGGAGGCGGTCTTCCGCGCGCTCTCCCGCCCGGGCGGCCCTCTCGCCGCGCGGCCCGCCTCCGCCATCGACACCACGGCCTCCTCCTTCCCCGTGCGCGCGTACTACCGCGCGCGGGCGCGCATCCCTGAGCAGGGGACGCGGCTCTGGGGCGCCGGGCTGTACGCCGTCTCGCAGACGGGGCACGAGCGCTTCGACGCGTTCGCCGACGTCACGGCCGACGACTCCTGGTTCGACGGGCTGTTCGCCGAGGGTGAGAAGGAGGTGCTCGCCACCGCGCCCGCGCAGGTGCACGCGCCGACCACGACCTCCGCACTGCTCGCCATCCTGAGCCGGCACCGCCGCGGCTACGTCGAGCTCGACGGCGCCGCCGCCGCGCAGTCCTCCGACCGCGTCTCCGCGCTGCTGCGGACGATCCGCGGCCCGTTCTCGGCGTTCGACGCCTTCTGCTACGCCGCCCTGGCCGCCGCCGCCCGGCTGAGGACCCGGCGCACGGTCGGCGTCGGCACGCGGAGGTGGGAGACCGACGGCACGACCCGCGCCGGCCGGGCAGCGCCCTCCGGGGCCACGCCGTCCGGGGCCGCCGCCCACGGGACGGTGGGCGCCCGATGAGACTCGACAGCCTCCCCGCCGACGACGAGCACTACGGCCTCGTCGTGATCGGCGCCGGACCGGTCGGCCTCGCCCTCGCCCTGGAGGCGTCGGAGACCGGCATCCACGTGCTCCTGCTCGATGCCGGCGCCGAGGACGCCGGGCGGCGCGACAAGCCGCCGGCCCGCCGCCGCAACGACACCATCGTCGACCCCGACCGGCACGCGCCCGAGCTGCAGACCACCCGCGTCGGCCTCGGCGGCGCCTCGTGGATGTGGGGCGGCCGCTGCGTCACCTACGAGCCGGTCGACTTCCAGCAGCGCGACCACGTGCCCGACTCCGACTGGCCCATCGGGTTCTCGGCGATCGAGCCGTGGCGCGAGAAGGCGCAGGAGTACCTCGACTGCGGCGCCGGCCCGTTCGCGTCCGCCGAGCCGGACTGGCCCGGCCTCGGCGACCTCCGCATGTCGCAGCTGGAGCGCTGGGCCCGGCAGCCGAAGCTCGGCCCGCGCCTCGGCGCGCGCGTCCTCGCCGACCCGTTGATCGACCTCCTGTCCGACGCGCCCGTCGTCGGCATCGCGTTCGACGCCGACGGCAGCACGGTGCGCGGCCTCCGCATCCGCTACCGCGACCGCCCGGCGCTGGTGCGCGCCGACCGGTACGCGCTGGCGGCGGGAGGGATGGAGACCGTGCGCCTGCTGCTGGATGCCCAGCGCACCCTCCCCACGGCGTTCGGCGGCGTCGACGGCCCGCTCGGCCGCTACTACATGGGCCACGCCACCGGCAGCATCGCGAACATCGTGCTGACGGACCCGGCCGACATCGCCCTCCTCGACTTCCGGCGCGACGAGCACGACAGCTACGTGCGCCGCCGGTTCTCGCTGCCGGCGGAGGCGCTGAACGAGCACCGCCTGCTCAACGCCAGCTTCTACCTCGACAACCCGCCCTTCTACGACGAGCGGCACCGCAACGCGACACTGTCGGCGGTGTTCCTCGCGCTGGCGGTCCCGCCGGTCGGCCGCCGCATCCTGGCCGAGGGGATCCGCGTCCGCCACATCGGTCCGGCGCCGCGCCGCTACGGCGCGCACGTCCTGAACGTGCTGCGGAACCCGGTGCGGGCCGTGATCGACTCGTGGGACATCCTGCGCCGCCGCTACCTGTCGCGGGTGCGGAAGCCCGGCTTCCTGCTGCGGAACCCGGGAGGCACGTACGCCATCCACTACCACTCGGAGCAGATCGCGAACCCGGACAGCCGCGTCCGCCTCGACGGGGGCGTGAACCCGGACGGCACGCCGAGCCTGCTGATCGACTTCCGCTACACCGACCAGGACGTGGACTCGGTGCTGCGCTTCCACGAGCTCCTCGACGAGCGCCTCCGCGCGTCCGGCAAGGGCCGCGTGGAGTACCTCGACCCGCCGGAGCGGCGGGCGGCGGGCGTGTGGGAGCAGGCGATCGACGGCTTCCACCACATCGGCACCACCCGCATGAGCGCCCGTCCGGGCGACGGCGTCGTGGATCGGGACTGCCGCGTGCACGGCGTCGACAACCTCTACATCGCCTCGAGCAGCGTCCTCCGCACCTCCGCCGAGGCCAACCCCACCTTCACGACGGTCTGCCTCGCCCTCCGCCTGGCCCACCACCTCGCCGACACCCCGCCGCGCGCGGCCCTGGCCCGCCACGACGGAGCCGCGATCGACGGGTGAGGCGCGGGGCGCGCGCCTCCGGGACGTCGGCCCGCAGGGCGCGATAGTTCCGGAGCAGCGCGCCCGCACCCGGCGTGTCGGCTACGCGCTCCGGAGTTGCCGACCGTGGCTGCCGCGGCGCGTAGCGCCTCAGCGGAGGCGCTGCAGGCGGACCGAGGAGTGGGCGTAGGCGGCGGCGACCAGCAGCTGCACCACCGCGGGCGCGGCGCCCGCCGGCCCCGGCGAAGCCGAGACGCCGACGACGGCGCACATGGCGAGCACGGCGCACATGAACCAGCCTCCGCCCGCCGTCGCCGTCATCCGCCACCACCGCCGGGGCGGCGTGACCGGCTCCTCCCGCCCGCGGAAGCAGCGGGCGGCGACCACGACGGCGGCGATCAGCGCCGCCGCGCCCAGCGGGACGGAGGCACCGACCCACACCATCGACCCCGCGACACCGAGCATGAGCGCCAGAGCGAAGGCGACGACGACGAAGGCGGCCTTGGAGGCCGGATCGACGATGCGGATCGCTGGAGCAGTTCGCTTCACCCGGTGACTCCCCTCGATCGCGGAGCGTCCCGATGCGCCCCACCATCACCGTGTCAGCCCAACAGCCCTCGGCCCGGGTGTGCGCGATCTTTTGCGTGCCGGCACGACGGACTTACGCATCGCAGGCGCGAAACATGCAGTGGAGTCCGGCCCGATGCGAGCGGCCCCCGCTACTCCCCCGCGAACCGGTCCGTCGCCTCCACCAGGGCGTCGAGGATCCCCGGCTCGTCGAAGGCGTGGCCCGAGTCCGGGATCATCCGCAGCTCCGCCTCCGGCCAGGCCCGGTGGAGGTCCCACGCCGTCATCGGTGGCGTGCACGCGTCGTACCGGCCCTGCACGATGACGGCCGGGATGTCGGCGAGGCGCGGCGCGTCGCGGATCAGCTGCCCCTCCTCCATCCAGCCGCGGTTCACGAAGTAGTGGTTCTCGATGCGCGCGAACGCCACCGCGTACCGCGGCTCGGTGAAGGTCGCCACCAGGTCCTCGCGGGGCAGCAGCGTGATCGTCGACGACTCCCACCGCGACCAGGCCACGGCCGCCGGCTCGTGCACGGCCGGGTCCGGGTCGTTCAGGAGGCGGTGGTAGGCCCGGATGAGGTGCCCCCGCTCGTCCACAGGCACCGGCTCGACGAAGCCCTCCCACAGATCGGGGAACAGCGCGGCGGCGCCGCCCTCGTAGAACCAGTCCAGCTCCTGGGCGCGCAGCGTGAAGATGCCGCGCAGCACCAGCTCCGTCACCCGCTCGGGATGCGTCTCGGCGTACGCCAGCGCGAGCGTCGAGCCCCACGACCCGCCGAACACCTGCCAACGCTCGATGCCGAGGTGCTCGCGCAGCCGCTCCAGGTCGGCGACCAGGTGCCAGGTCGTGTTCACCGACAGGTCGGCGGAGGGGTCGCTCGCGTGCGGGAGGCTCCTCCCGCAGCCGCGCTGGTCCACCAGCACGATGCGGTAGCGCGACGGGTCGAACAGCCGCCGGTGCGCGGGGGTCGTGCCGCCTCCCGGGCCGCCGTGGAGGAACACCACCGGCTTGCCGTCCGGGTCGCCGCTGGTCTCCCAGTACAGCTGCTGGCCGTCGCCGACATCCAGCATTCCGCTGTCGTACGGCTCGATCTCGGGGTACAGGCTCCGCATGCGACGACCCTAGCGGGCGGCCGTCGCGCGGCTCACAGCTCGGCGCCCGACACGCTGAAGGTGTCGCACGACCCCGTCCCGCCGCGGTATCCCGCGGTGAACCAGCGCTGCCGCTGCTCGGACGAGCCGTGCGTCCACCCCTCCGGGTCGACGCGGCCGGTCGCGGACTCCTGGATGCGGTCGTCGCCGACCGCCGCCGCCGCGCTCAACGCGTCCTGCAGCTGGGTCTCGGTGATCGGCTGCAGGAACGGCACGCCGTTCTCGTCCTTCGTCGTCGCCGCCGCTCCCGCCCAGGCGCCGGCGAAGCAGTCGGCCTGCAGCTCGGTCCGCACGCTGTCCGAGGTCGGGCCGGTCTCGCGGCTGGAGTGCGCCTCCATGATCCCGGTCAGGTTCTGGATGTGGTGCCCCCACTCGTGCGCCACCACGTAGAGCTCGGCCAGCGGTCCGCCGCTCGCGCCGAACCGCGACCGAAGCTCGTCGAAGAAGCCGGTGTCGACGTACACGGTCTGGTCGGCCGGGCAGTAGAAGGGGCCGGTCGCGCTGGTCGCACCCCCGCAGCCGGTCGAGGTGGAGTCGGTGAACAGGATGAACTCCGGCGACGCGTACTGCCCGCCCTGCGCCGGCACCTCCTCCGACCAGTACGTCTCGAGGGAGGCGGCCGCTCCCTGCATCCGGCAGTCGATGCTCGCGTTCGCGTCGGCGCCGGTCTCGCAGTTCTGCAGCTCCTCCCCGGTGCCGATCTGCTGGGTCTGGGCCACGCCTCCGCCGAGGAAGGGGGTCAGGTCGACGCCGAGGAATTGCGACAGCAGCACGATCGCGACGGCGCCGATCCCGACTCCGCCCGCGGCGATGCCGGCGGTCCGGCCGCGGCGGCGGACCTTGCCGCCGCCGATGTCGGAGTTGGGGTTGAACGTCATGCCGCACACCGTACGCCCGGCGCTACGCTCGCAGAATGGAGACCGTCCCCGCCGCCACGCCGCCCGTCCCCGTCACCGTCACCGTCACCGGAGCGGGAGGCCAGATCGGCTACTCCCTGCTGTTCCGCATCGCGTCGGGCCAGCTGCTCGGCCACGACGTGCCGGTGCGGCTGCGGCTGCTCGAGATCCCGGCCGGGCGCCGCGCCGCGGAGGGCACGGCGCTGGAGCTGCAGGACGGCGCCTTCCCGCTCCTGCACGGCGTCGACGTCACCGAGGACGCGACCGCGGCGTTCGACGGCGTGAACATCGCCCTGCTCGTCGGCGCCCGTCCGCGCGGCCCCGGCATGGAGCGCGCCGACCTGTTGGAGGCCAACGGCGCGATTTTCGGGCCCCAGGGCGCCGCGATCAACGCCGGCGCCGCCGATGACGTTCGCGTGCTCGTCGTCGGCAACCCGGCCAACACGAACGCGCTGATCGCGAGCGCCGCGGCGCCGGACGTGCCGGCCGAGCGCTTCACCGCGATGACGCGCCTCGACCACAACCGGGCCGTCGCCCAGCTCGCGGCGCACCTCCACGTGCCCGTCCGCTCGATCGACGGCGTGATCGTGTGGGGCAACCACTCCGCCTCCCAGTACCCCGACCTCAGCCACGCTACGGTCGACGGCCGCCCGGCGACCGAGCTGGTGGACGAGCGCTGGCTGGCCGACGAGTACATCCCGCGGGTCGCCAAGCGCGGCGCCGAGATCATCGAGGTGCGCGGCTCGTCGAGCGCGGCGTCAGCGGCCAGCGCCGCCATCGACCACGTGCACGACTGGGTGAACGGCACCGGCGACCGCTGGACCTCCGCCGGGGTCGTCTCCGACGGCAGCTACGGGGTACCGGAGGGACTGATCTCGTCGTTCCCGGTGCGGTCCGTGCCGAGGGGTGCGGCGGGCGGCACGTGGCAGATCGTGCAGGGTCTCGACATCGACGCCTTCTCGCGCGAGCGCATCGATCGGTCGGTCGCCGAGCTGGTGGAGGAGCGGGAGGCCGTGCGGGCGCTGGGCCTCATCCCCTGAGTTCCGTCGCTGCCCTCTGCGTCGAGTTGGCGCAACACGCCGCCCGGCGGAGGGGCCGGACGGCGTGGCGTGACAACTCGATGGGGGCGACGCGGATGCGTCAGCGCTTCTTCGACTTCTCCGGGGTCGGGAGGGTGCCCGCCGCACGCCGCTCGGCGTAGTAGGCGCGCGCCTCCTCCTGCCGCTCGGCCTCGGCCCCGCTCGCGATCTTCGCGCGCACCAGCTCCGGCCCATACCCGAAGGCGTCGACCAGGTCGACGGCGTGCGGGCGGATGCGCGTGAGCAGCCGGTCGATGTACGCGCTGACCGCTTGGGCGCGCTGCGGCGAGAGCCGGCCGTTCATCAGGTACCAGGCCAGGTGCTTCTCGATCAGGCCGAAGCCGAACAGGTCGCGCAGCCAGGTGAGCACCTGACGGGTGCCGGCGTCCGGGGCCTGCTCGAGGGCGTCCGTGAACGCCTCCCACTGCAGCAGCTCGCCGTGCGCCCTGGCCGCCTCGATGAGCTCGTTCTGCTGCGTGTTGAACAGGTCGGCGGCCTCCTTCTTGCCCAGCTTGGAGGCGGGGCGCAGGCGGCCGGCGATCTGACCGATCATGGTCTCCACGCGATCGGTGAGCAGCTCCCGCTGGGTGGCCGGCTCCTGCAGCCAGTTCACCGCGCGTGCGGTCGAGCCGAAGTCGCGCACGGTCTGGGCGACCGAGCGCAGCCCGCTGCCGTGGTACGCGCGGCCGGCCGCCCTCGTCACGACGTACCGCGCGAGCGCCCCGGCGTCGGCCTTCGCGAACTTGCGGCTGAAGTCGGTGAGCAGGCGCTTGGCGACCAGCTGCAGCAGCACGTTGTTGTCGCCCTCGAAGGTGACCCAGATGTCGAGGTCGTGGCGCAGCGAGGTGAGGCGGTTCTCGGTCAGGAAGCCCGCGCCTCCACAGGCCTCGCGCGCCTCCTGCAGCGTGTCGAGCGCATGCCAGGTGCTGAGCGGCTTGAGCGCCGCCGCGATGGTCTCGAGGTCCTGCCGGTCGGTGTCGCTGTCGGCGACGCCGCTGAACACGTCGTCGAACTTGTGCAGGAACACCTCGTGGGCGAAGCTCGCGGCGTACGTCGTCGCCAGCAGCGGCAGCAGGCGGCGCTGGTGCCGCTGGTAGTCGAGGATGACCTCCTCGTCGGTGTCGCTGCCCGCGGTGAACTGGCGGCGCTGGTCGCCGTACGTGATGGCGATCTTCAGCGCCAGCTTCGACGCGATGGTCGCGGAGCCGTCGAGGGAGACGCGGCCCTGCACGAGCGTGCCGAGCATCGTGAAGAAGCGCCGGCCCGGGCTCTGGATGGGCGAGCTGTACGTGCCGTCCTCGGCCACGTCGCCGTAGCGGTTCAGCAGGTCGGTGCGCGGGATCCGGACGCCGGTGAAGTGGAGGCGGCCGTTGTCGATGCCGTTGAGGCCGCCCTTCTGGCCGTCGTCCTCGCCGCCGATGCCGGGCAGGAAGTCGCCGTCCGCGTCGCGGATCGGGACGTAGAAGGCGTGCACGCCGTGGTTGACGCCCTTGGTCACCAGCTGCGCGAACACCACGGCGGCCGTCGCGTCGACGGCGGCGTTGCCGAGATAGTCCTTCCACGCCGCACGGAACGGCGTGTCGAGGACGAACTCCTGCGTCGCGGGGTCGTAGGTGGCCGTGGTGGCGACGCTCGCGACGTCCGACCCGTGGCCGGTCTCGGTCATCGCGAAGGCGCCGGGCACCTCCAGCGACATGATCGCCGGAAGGTACTTCTCATGGTGACGCTCGGTGCCGAGGTGCAGCACGGCGGCGCCGAAGAGGCCCCACTGCACACCGGACTTGATCTGGAGGGACGGATCGGCCGCCACGAGCTCCTCGAACGCCGCGATGTTGCCGCCGTTGTCCTCCTCGCCGCCGACCGACTTCGGGAAGGCGCGGTGCACCTGACCATCGGCGACCAGCAGCTTGAGCTGCTCGAAGACGCGCTTGCGGTGGTCCGCGACGGAGAGCCCCTCCACCTTCTGCATCTCGGGCCGCTTCGCGAGTTCGCGGGAGGCGAGCCGGGCCTCGGCCCAGTCACCGAGCAGCTGGCGGCCGAGCGCCTCCACGTCGACGCGCGGGGTGAAGCCGGCGGGGGCGGTGGCCGCGAGGGCGGCGTCGGCCGTGGCGGCCGGGGTGTCGGAGGCGTTGACGGCGGCGGACGCGGCGGCGGGGGCGGACGCGGCGACGCGCTCGGAGGTGTCGACCATGAGGCTCCTCTTCGATTTCTCGGCGGGACGCTGACACGCTACGACTCCCGGCGACGACGACGAAACGCTCGGTGCGCGGCCTACAAACCGGCGGGACGGTGTCCCGACACCCGATTGCGGAATCCTCCAAACGGGGGCCGTCGCGGCGCTGGGCTGTCTACAACCCGGCGGGGTGCGGGTGAATGCGGAAAGGGTCCCGACTCTCCGTCCGCCGGTGGGCGGTGCGGTGGGTCGGGACCCTTGTGGCTCGTGGAGCGGGCCGGCCTGCGGAGCGTTACGCCGCGCGGCGGGGCGCCTGGCGGCGGCCCGAGCGCGGGGCCTGCTGCGCCCGCGGGGCGCGTGCGGCCTGCTGGGCGCGCGGGACGCGGGGCGCCGCGGAGAGCGCGGCCCTGGCGGCCGCGGCACCGCGGAGCTGCACGACGGCGCCCTCGTCGAGGTGCGCGTCGCGGTCCACCCGCGCGCCGTTGCCGATCATCGTCTTGGCGCCGAGCTTGGCGTTGCTGCCGATCTTCGCGCCGCTTCCGACGACGCTGCCTGCGCCGACGTGGACGTTCGCGCCCACGAACGCGCGGTCGCCGATCGTGGCGCCCGCGTCGATCCAGCTTCCGGCGCCGATGTAGGCGTCGAGGCCCACGCGAGCGTCGGCCTCCACGTACGCGGTCGGCTCGATGTACGCCGACTCGGCGACGCGTGCGGAGGGGGCCACCAGCCCTCGTCCGTTGGCGTGCCGCTTGTACTTGATCACTGCGCCGGTCTCGTCCTCGAGCTCCTCGATCATCCGTGCCATCTCATCCTCCTTCGAGATCGTCGCGATCCAACCAGTGGGAAAACGCGTTCCACCGATCGAAAATTCCCTGGTCGTCCCGGGGAACGGGCCGCTCGCAGGCCCCATGAGACGGGCACAGTACGCTCGACCGCGGATACCCACCAGGGGTGCACGCGAATCCGCCCCGCCGAGTCGTGACATCATGTCGCTCCTCGGCCCCGCAACCCGCATCCCCTCACGACTCGGCCGACCCTCCTATGGCGCGCGGGGGCCAGGTGGGGCGGCGGGCTCAGGAGGCGGCGGGCTCAGGAGGCTGCGGCCACGACCTCCAGGAGGGCCTCGCCGTAGGCCTCGCGCTTCTTGGCACCGATGCCCGAGATGCCGTCGAGGTCGGCGAGCGTCGCCGGCCGCGCGGCCGCGACCGCGCGCAGAGTGGCGTCGCCGAAGACGATGTACGCGGGAACGCCCTGCGACCGCGCCTCTCCCGCGCGCCAGCTGCGCAGCGCCTCGAACAGCGGCTGGTCCGCCGGCGCCACGTCGGCGGCGACGGCGCTCCGCCCGGACGAGCGGCTCGCACGCTCCGGGCGCTCCGGCTCGCGCCGCAGCACGACGCGGCGCTCCCCCGACAGCACCGCGGCGCTCGTGGGCGTGATCGTCAGCACGCCGTACTCGCCCTCCGGCACGAGCAGCTCCTGCGCGATCAGCTGCCGGACGACGCCGCGCCACTGGCTCTCGCTCAGGTCGTCGCCGATGCTCCACGTGGCCAGGCGGTCGTGTCCGTACTGGTCGACGCGGGGCGTCCGCTTGCCGCGGAGGATGTCGACGAGGTGCCCGGCGCCGAACCGCTGACCGCGCTCGCGCTGCAGCCGCACGACGGTCGAGAGCAGCTTCTGGGCGGGGACCGTCCCGTCCCAGCTCTCCGGCGGCTGCAGGCACGTGTCGCAGTTGCCGCACGGCGTCGACCGCTGCCCGAAGTACCCGAGGAGGTTCACCCGCCGGCACTGGACCGTCTCGCACAGCGCCAGCATGGCGTCGAGGTGCTGGGTGAGGCGCCGCCGGTGGGCGAGGTCCCCCGGGGAGTCGTCGATCATGCGGCGCTGCTGCACCACGTCTTGCAGGCCGTAGGCGAGCCACGCGGTCGACGGCAGGCCGTCGCGCCCGGCGCGTCCGGTCTCCTGGTAGTAGCCCTCCACCGACTTGGGGAGGTCGACGTGCGCGACGAACCGCACATCCGGCTTGTCGATCCCCATGCCGAACGCGATGGTCGCGACGACGATCACGCCCTCCTCCCGGAGGAACCGCGCCTGCGTGCGCGCCCGCACGCCCGCGTCGAGACCGGCGTGATACGGCAGCGCCGTCAGCCCGCGGGACGAGAGGAACTCGGCCGTGCGCTCGACGGAGTTGCGCGACAGCGCGTAGACGATGCCGGCCTCGCCGGGGTGCTCGACCGTGATGAAGTCGAGGAACTGCTTGCGCACCTCGGCCTTGGGCACGATGCGGTACTGGATGTTGGGCCGGTCGAAGTCCGAGACGAAGTGCTCGGCGTCCTCCAGCCGCAGCCGCTGGGTGAGCTCGCGGTGGGTTGCCTCGGTGGCGGTGGCGGTGAGGGCGATCCGTGGGACGTCCGGCCAGCGCTCCGCCAGCTCGGAGAGCGCGAGGTAGTCGGGCCGGAAGTCGTGGCCCCACTGCGAGACGCAGTGCGCCTCGTCGATGGCGAACAGGGCGACGCGGCCCCGCTCGAGGAAGCGCTTGGTCGCCTCCGACGACAACCGTTCGGGGGCGACGTAGAGGATGTCGAGCTCGCCGGCGAGGTAGGCCCGCTCGACCGCGGCGCGCTGGCCGGCGTCCTGCGTGGAGTTGAGGAAGGCGGCGCGCACGCCCACCGCGGTCAGCGCGTCGACCTGGTCCTGCATGAGCGCGATGAGCGGCGAGACGACCACGCCCGTGCCCTCGCGGACGAGCGACGGGATCTGGTAGCAGAGGCTCTTGCCGCCTCCGGTCGGCATGAGCACGACCGCGTCGCCGCCGGCGGCGACCCGGTCGATGATCGCCTCCTGCTGCCCGCGGAACGCGTCGTACCCGAAGACCTCCTTCAGCGCGTCGCGCGGGGACGCGAAGCGCGCCGGCGTCGCGCGCGGCTCGGCAGGAGACCGCGGCGGCGCAACGCGCGCACCGCCCGGCGCGACGCGCGCACCGCCCTCGCCCGCACCGACCGACGCCACCGCCCAGTCCGGCTCGGCGAACGGATCACCCGCGTACCCGTCGACGAGCGACGGGTCGTCGCCGAGGTCGGGGAAGGGCGGCTCCTCGTCCGGCGGCGGCGCGTCCCGATCGTCGGGCACCCAGGTGTTCCAGTTCATCCCTCGATCGTAACGAGGGCCGCCGACCGCCTGATCGGCCGGGTGCTGATCTGTGGAGAGTCCACGGCCTCCACAGAAGTATTTCCGGGCGTTCGCACGCTCGCCGCCGCCACAGGGGCTCGGGTACCATCGCCGACATGCCACGCCTGATCGTCACCCAGTTCATGACCCTCGACGGGGTCGTGGAGGCGCCGGGCGGCGAGGCCACGCACCGCCACTCCGGGTGGACCATCCCGTACGCCACCGACGAGCTGATGGCCTTCAAGCTGCGGGAGGTGCAGGAGGCCGGGTCGCTGCTCCTCGGCCGCCGCACCTTCGAGCAGTTCGCCGAGGCCTGGCCGCCGCGCGAGGGCGTCTTCGCCGACGCGATGAACGCCCTGCCCAAGACGGTCGTCACCTCCCGCCCCGGCGAACTCGGCTGGAACGCCACTCCGCTGGTGGCCGACCGGCAGTTCGGCGGCGTCCGCGCCGCCGTGCAGGGGATGAAGGAGCAGGAGGGCGACGCACCGATCCTCGTCCCCGGCAGCGCGTCGCTGGTGCGCTCGCTGCTGGTGTGGGGCCTCGTGGACGAGCTGCGACTCCTGACCTACCCGGTGCTCGTCGGCGGCGGCGTGCGGATCTTCCCGGACGACCGCGAGAAGTGGGCGTTCGAGCTGACCGCGCTCGAACGCTTCGCGACCGGCGCCGTGCTGCACGTCTACCGCCTGGCCGGGAGCTGATGCCCGCCGCCCTGCTGGGGCTGCTCTCGGCACTCGTCTACGGCTCGGCCGACTTCGTCGGCGGCGTCGCCGCGCGGCGCATCGGGGCGGTCCGGACCACCGCGCTCGGCGCGGTGAGCGGGCTCGCGCTGATGCTCCTCCTGCTGCCGCTGGTCGGAGGGGTGTGGTCGGCGCCCGCGGTGGGCTGGGCCGCGGCCTCCGGTGTCGTCGGGTCCGTCGCGGTCTTCCTCCTGTACGCCTGCCTCGCTGTCGGGCCGATGAGCATCCTCTCGCCGCTGACCGCGGTGGTGTCGGCGGTCGTGCCGATGGTGGTGGGGCTCATCGGGGGCGACCGGTTCGCGCCGATCGGCTACGTCGCGCTCGGGCTCGCGCTGGTCGCGGTGGTGCTCGTCGGCTTCGTGCCGGAGCGCGGCGCCGTGCGGCCCTCCGGCCGGGCGCTGCTGATGGCGGTGGGAGCGGGAGCCGGCATCGGCCTGTTCCTCGTGCTGCTCGACCAGACGCCCGACGACTCGGGCCTGGTGCCGCTGATCGTGAACCGCGCGGTCAACGGCGCGATCATGTGGAGCGTCGTGGCCGGGATGGTGCTGGTCGCGCGACGGGCCTCCCGGGCCGGTACCGACGAGGCCGTCGGACGCTCTGCGCGCGTGGTGGGCACGGTCGGAACCACGACCTCCACGACCTCCCACACCTCCACCACCCCGGCCACGACCAGCCTCCTCCGCACCGGCGTCCTCCTCGCTGCGCTCTCGGGCGCGATCGACGCGACGGCGAACACGCTCATCCTGCTCGGGCTGCGGGTCGGCGACCTCACCACCATGTCGGTGCTGGTCGCGCTCTACCCGGCCGGCACCATCCTCCTGGCCGCCCTGGTGCTGCGCGAGCGCGTCGCGCCGGTGCAGTGGGCCGGCCTCGCGCTGGCCATCGTCGCCGCCGCGCTGCTCTCGATCGCCTGACCCCCCGAGCGGGGGCAGGACGCGGCGGGTAGTGTGGGCGACCGAGCACGACCACGCAAGGAGGAGCGCCATGTCGGCACCCCACGACCCCGCTGACGACCTCGAGAACCGGCGGGAGCACCTCGGTGACCTGAGCCAGGCGGTCCAGGACTTCGCCAGCGAGCAGGAGGGCTACCACAAGACCCTGTCGTCGCGGCAGCTGCAGATGATCGCCATCGGCGGCGCCATCGGCACCGGCCTCTTCCTCGGCGCCGGCGGCCGGCTCGAGCAGGGCGGACCCATCCTCGTGCTGGTGTACGCGGTGTGCGGCTTCTTCGCCTTCCTCGTGCTGCGCGCGCTCGGCGAGCTGGTGCTGCACCGCCCGTCGTCCGGCTCTTTCGTGTCGTACGCGCGCGAGTTCTACGGCGAGAAGATGGCCTACGTCGCCGGGTGGATGTACTTCCTCAACTGGGCGATGACCGCGATCGTCGACTCCACCGCCGTCGCCCTCTACGTGAAGTACTGGAGCGCCTTCTCGTCCGTGCCGCAATGGCTGCTCGCGCTCATCGCCCTGATCGTCGTCGTGAGCCTCAACCTCATCTCGGTGCGGGTGTTCGGCGAGATGGAGTTCTGGTTCGCGCTGATCAAGGTCGGCGCGCTCGTCGCCTTCCTGATCGTCGGCATCGTCGTGCTCGCGGCCGGCTGGCCGACCGACCTCGGCCCGACCGGCATCCCGATGCTCGCCGAGAACGGCTGGCTGCTGCCGAACGGCGTCGGCACGATCGCGATGGCGCTGGTCCTCGTGCAGGGCGTCGTGTTCGCCTACGCCGCCATCGAACTGGTCGGCATCGCGGCGGGCGAGACCGCCGAGCCCGAGAAGATCATGCCGAAGGCGATCAACAGCGTCGTCTTCCGCATCGCCGTGTTCTACTGCGGCTCGGTCCTGCTGCTCGCCCTGCTCCTCCCGGCGAGCGCGTACAGCGGCGACGAGAGCCCCTTCGTCACCTTCTTCACCCACCTGGGCGGCCCGCAGATCGGCGCGGTCATCGGCTCGGTGATGAACTTCGTCGTCCTCACGGCGGCGCTGTCGAGCCTCAACGCCGGCATGTACTCGACGGGCCGCATCCTCCATTCGCTCGCGCAGACCGGCGCCTCCCCCGCCTTCACCGGCCGGATGAACGCGCGCGGTGTGCCGTACGGCGGCATCCTGCTCACCGCGGCGATCGGCGTGCTCGGCGTCTTCCTCAACCTGGTGGTGCCGGAGGAGGCGTTCAACATCGTGCTGAACGTCGCCTCCCTCGGCATCATCACGAGCTGGGCCATGATCGTGCTCTGCCAGATGCAGCTGCGGAAGTGGTCGCTGCAGGGCAAGCTGGAGCGTCCGTCGTTCCGGCTGTTCGGGGCGCCGTTCACGGCGTGGCTCACCCTCGCGTTCCTCGCCGCGGTGCTCGTGCTGATGGCGTTCGACTACCCGACCGGGACGTGGACCGTCGCGTCGCTCGTCGTGATCATCCCGCTGCTCGTGCTCGGCTGGTACCTGCAGCGCGGCCGCATCCTCGCCATCGCCCGGCAGCGCGAGGGCTACACCGGGGCGCACCCGGTCATCGCGGCGCGTCCTGGGCAGGATCGGACGCAGGAGGAGCGGAGGCGGCGCGGCTCCACTCCGGGCGGAGACGCTCCACGCCGTCGAGGATGAGGTCGAGGCCCGTCGCGAACTCCGCGTCGTAGTCGTAGCCCTGCGCACCCAGCTCGGCCACGACCTCCAGCAGATACGGGAAGGCGGCGGCCAGCTCGGGAGGCTGCTCCTCGAGCTTCTGCGCGGCGACCGCCCCCGACTCCTCGGCGGTGTCGAACGGGAGGGTCTTCTCCTGCATCGCGAACCCGTACACGTACGCGTCGAGCACCGACGTGACGTGCACGGTCGTGCGGAACGAGAAGCCGGCGCGGCGCAGGCAGCCCATCATCGCGTTGTGCTGGAACAGGTTGGCCGGGCCCGGGCGCATCCGCGTCTCCATCAGTCCGACCGCCCAGGGGTGGCGGCGCAGCGCCGCGCGCAGTGAGCTCGCGCGGGCGCGCATCGCGGGGCGCCAGCCGGCCGGGTCGGCAGCGGTGTCGGGAGGCTCGACCTCGGCCCACACGAGGTCGACGATCCCGTCGATCAGCTCGTCCTTGCTGGCGACGTGCTTGTACAGCGCCATCGGGACGACGCCGAGCCGCTGCGCGAGCGTGCGCATGCTGAGGCCGGTGCTGCCCTCCGTGTCTGCGAGCTCGAGGGCGGCGGCGAGCACGGCGTCGCGCGTGAGCCGCGGGCGCGGTGCCCGGGAGGCGGCGGAGGTGCGTTGTTCGTCGGCCATCTTGACGGAGTGTACGCCGTACACCTAGGCTGCAGCAAAGGTGTACGGCGTACACCTTCCGCTCAGCCGAAGGAACCCGACATGACCATCACCACCACTCTCCCCGTCCGCACGCGCCGGCACTCGCTGACCGCGGGCGTGCTCTTCCTCGTCACGTTCGTCTCGGCGATCGTCGGCGCGCAGCTGTACGGCGCCGCCTTGACCGACCCCGAGTGGGTGCTCGGCGGCGCCTCCACCACCGGACCCCTGCTCGGCGCGGTGTGCGAGCTCATCCTGATCGGCGCGAACATCGGCACGGCGCTGGCGCTGCTTCCGGCGCTGCGCGAGCGATTCCCCGCCCTGGCCCACGGGTACGTCGCGGCCCGGCTGGTGGAGTGCGGGTTCATCGCGGTGGGCATCCTGAGCGTGCTGACGCTGGTCTCGCTGCAGCGGAGCGGGGGCGGGGATGCGCCATCGCTCGTCACGACCGCCGGCGCGTTCGTGGCGCTGCACGACTGGACGTTCCTGCTCGGCCCCGGCTTCGTCGTCGGCCTGGGGAACGGCCTGCTGCTCGGCTGGATGATGTACCGCTCCGGCCTGGTGCCGCGGTGGATGGCGCTCTGCGGCCTGATCGGCGGCCCGCTGATGTCGGTCTCGGGCATCGCGGTCATGTTCGGGCTCTACGGCCAGCTGAGCCCGGTCTCGGCGGTGCTGACGCTGCCCGAGATCGTGTGGGAGGCGTCGCTGGGGCTGTACCTGACGTTCCGGGGCTTCCGGCGCGGGTGAGGGCGGGCTCCCATCCCGCGTCACCTCATGTCTCGAGGGGCGTCGTTCTGCCGCTGTTCCGCCCGAATAGCGACACAACGGC